>JBQCEA010000555.1:0-8949 GCA_051960695.1 Mucilaginibacter sp.
AATATTTCTCATAAATGACCCAATATCTTAATGATGAATTAAAGATTTCGTTTTTATCCGGTTAATGATCTCCAGGCAGGCCCGGCTGTTATGGTAAGGACATTTCCATAACCCCGCTTTATCTTCATTTGGCATTGGCTTACCATTTTCGTCTACTCCCCAAAACCATTCGCCGTTCTTTTTATCCAGTATCTTTGCCTTTACAAACTCCCAATTTTTTGCAGATACTTCCAGGTATTTAGCATTGCCCGTTAGCTGCCAGGTGTTAAAAAAGCCCATCATAGCTTCAGCTTGTACCCACCAGTGTTTTTCCTTTACCAAATGGTTTTCAGCAGGTTCGTATTCGTACCACAAGCCGCCGTCGGCATCAATGCCTTCTAATGTAGCGTCAGACATTTTCACTGCCAGTGCCTTAAACTTTTCGATCAATACCAGGTCATTAATAATCTCTGCCGACTCTAACAGCAGCCAGCTTGCTTCGATATCATGACCGTAAGAAACCAACGACGAGCGGAGCTGCCAATCTTCAGTAAAGAACAGGTTCAAATGACCGTTTTTAGCATTGATAAAATGTTCCAGAAAGTTATTAAGCAGCAGCAATATGTGGCTTTTCAGCGTTTTATCCGGCCAAACCGTGTACAGATTGGTAAACCCTTCCAGCACGTGCAGGTGGGTGTTCATGGTCTTTTTTTCGTTGGCGTCCTTTGCGCTCAAACGCAGGTCGCCGATGGGTTGCCAGCTCTCCGAAAAAGCCTCAAAAAAGCCCGTTCGTTTCCAATCAAAGGCCTTATCAGCTAACAATTTATACAGGCCGATAGCTTTGTTCAGCACTTCCTGGTCTTTTACACACCTGTAATATTCGCTCAATGCATAGATGGCAAAAGCGCTGGCATAAACCTGTTTTTTGGCGTCCAGTTTATTGCCGGCATGATCTACCGTCCAGTAAACACCGCCAAATTCAGGGTCAATAATATGTTTAATGAGATATTGATAAGCGCGGTCAGCAATTTCAAGGAATTCGTTGTTGCCTGTGGCGTTATAAGCAGACGAAAAGCACCATAAGATGCGGGCATTCAATACGGAACCTTTAGGCGAGTCTGGAACCAGCCGATCTTCATTATCGATTCTGCCATAAAACCCGCCTTCTTCAATATCCTGCGTATTGTTTATCCAATATGTTAGAATATTGTCCAGCTCGGCTTCCAGCTCACTTTTGTAAGTCGCCAATTGCTGCTTTAATGCTCCCTCGCTATCCATTTCACTTAACTTACTGATACGATCTCGTTCTTTTCGGCTTGCAAAAACTCTTTGTTCTTCCTGATCAGCGCTGAAAGCGTCTTAACAGACATCGCCGACCGGAAACCATCCTCAGGCGTATTCATCACATAGTCAACCAGTTTATCAACTGTGCTTACCGCTACATGCATACGCGTATCTGATGAAGCATAATAGATATAAACCGTGCCGTCCTCATCACTGATCCAGCCATTGCTAAACACCACGTTTGATACGTCGCCTACACGCTCCTCGCCTTCAGGCGCCAGGAAATATCCTCCGGGCTTATAGGTTACTTTGGTCAGGTCTTTCAGGTCGGTCATGAACATGTACAACACATACCGTAACCCGGCAGCTGTATTCCTAACGCCATGCGCCAGGTGCACCCAGCCATGCTTTGTTTTTATAGGTGCAGGCCCTTGTCCATTCTTCACTTCATAAACGGTATGATAATTCTTTTCGTCAATGATCTCCTCCTGATCTACCACAGCGTTTTCCATCGAATCAGTCAAACCAAAGCCTATTCCCCCGCCGGTCCCGGCACTGATAAAACCATCCTGCGGACGGGTATATAATGCATATTTGCCATTCACAAACTCGGGATGTAAAACCACATTCCGCTGCTGCGGTGATTTGGTTTTTAGATCGGGCAGGCGCTCCCATTTTACCAGGTCTTTGGTACGTGCAATACCGCAGGCAGCAACAGCCATCGACTGATCATGGGCAGGCGCCTCCGGGTCGCGGCGTTCTGTGCAGAACAAGCCGTATATCCAGCCATCCTCATGCTGCGTCAAACGCATATCATAAATATTGATATCCGGTTCATCTGTTTCAGGCAGGTCGATAGGATAATCCCAGAAAGTGAAATTATCCACCCCATTCGGACTTTCAGCTACTGCAAAAAACGATTTACGGTCTAAACCTTCTACCCTTGCAACAAGCAGGTATTTACCATTCCATTTTATGGCACCGGCATTAAAGGCTGCATTAATGCCAAAGCGTTCCATTAAATAAGGGTTGCTTTGCGCGTTCAGGTCGTATTTCCAGAAAACAGGCGCATGTGCGGCAGTCAATACCGGGTTTTGGTAACGGTCAAATATCCCGTTGCCAGGCTCCTGCTTCTTATTCGGTTTGGTTACCAGCTGATGATAGTTATCCTCCAGCAGATTTAACCTTTTTTCAAAATCAGTCATATCTTTTAATAGTCTTTCAATTTATCCCACCATGTTCTTTTCAATATGATCACGGTTACCGATAAAATGGCTATGGTATAAACCAGCGGCATTTTTTGCGCCAGCACCAGGTACATCGGCAGTATGGTAAGGCAGCATTGCGCTATAGTACCCACCACTATGTTGAACATATTCAGTTTGAAATTTTTGTTAGGCTGAAATGTAGGGTCGTCGGCTATCACCGCATTCTTTACCGGCCCCCAAAAACCCCAGGGGCGCACATTTTTATAAAACGACTTTAGCACATTTTCGTCGGTAGCCGGTGACAGGTATGAGCCTATAAAGGAGCCTGCCAATGAAAAGGCGAACAACACCGGGAACCAGTACAGAAGTTCGGCATTATCTATAAATTTAGAAAACACCATCGCCGATACTATCCCGGTAAGCATTCCCCAAAAAAAGCCAGTCGCATTGAAACGCCACCAATGCCATTTCAATACATTCGATGCGATATAGCCACCGTATAGTGCCGAGACGATCCATTGCAGCACCTCGTTTACGTTCTTTACAAAAAATCCGAGGATAACACCGGTCGCTACCACAACTATGCCGACGGTGTAGTTCATGTAAATGATCTTTTTGTTGGAAGCCTTTGGGTTGATGTATTTGATATAAATATCATTGACGATGTAAGCCTGTGCTGCGTTCATCGTACCGCTGAAAGTGCTCATGAAAGCGCCGAGCAAACCCGCCAGTATTAAACCCACCAAACCAACAGGCAGGAAATTATTGATCACGGCAGGTAATATCCGCTCAAAATCTATAGAACCGGTCGCATCCTTCAGGTTCATCTGGTGGTAATAGATCAGGCCGAGAATGGTAAGACTTACAATCAGCGTATAGCGGATAGGCAGTAAAATAATATTCACAAATCCGCTCATTTTGCTGGCCTCTTCAGGCGAGCGGGTGGAGAGGATCTTTTGCATATCATAATTCGGTGCCGGACCTGCCAATGCAGCGAAGAAACCTTTAAAGGTCATCATCATGAAGAAAATGCCGAACAGCGAATAGCCGTCGCTCTTTATTTTGGCATTGACCTCGGTAATTATATGCGACCAGTCCAGGCCCAGATGCTTGCCAAAGAACGGGCTGTACCAACCGTTGGGAACATTTAAATGATGACTGCTTACCTGTCCGGCGGCAATGAAGCCTATCCAAACGCATGCTACCGTCATGATGCTGTATTTGATCACATCACCCGTAACAATACTATGCATACCCCCCAAAATGGAATAGAACATGGCAAAAAGCGTAAAAATGATGCCATATACATGTGGTACATATTGCGGCGGCACATTGAAAGGGATATATCCTTTTATCATATTCCATGGCACAAATATCTGGATGAACTTGCCCAGGCCAATAAAGCCATAGGCCATAAAAGCCAGGCAGCTGAGCAAAGCAAATACAATAACGATCTGGTGTGAAGCTGAAACGCCCGGACCGGTTTTTCCGAACCTGGTCTGCAGCCACTCGGCACCGGTTGTTGCGTTCGACCTGCGCAGCCAGCGCGAGAGGTACATCATCAAAAATACCTGGTTAAATACCGGCCAAAGCCAGGGTATCCAGATGCTTTTTATGCCGTAAACAAAGCACAGGCTTACCATCCACATGGTGCCGCTGATATCGAACATATCCGAGGCATCGCTCAAGCCAAGTTTATACCAGGGCAGTGATTTGCCGCCGAGCATATAACTATCCTTATTCTGGCTTGCCTTTTTGCGGTACCATATCCCGATAAATACCGTACTCAGCAGGTACAACAGGATAATAGCAATATCGATCACAGACAATCTCATTCAGGTATTTTAGGTGCTAATTGGCAGTGGACTAAAATAGATAGATTAATAACTGTAGAATAATACTATTTTAACCTTTGATTGCAGTTCATTGAGTCAAAAACTCAAATAAACACCCTGTTTCCAGTGTACGTTTCCCTGAATTCTTTTGGGATGCAGAACTTCTTTCGTTTAAATATCCGGTTAAAGTTGGAGATGTTATTAAAACCGCACTTATAAGCGATCTCGGCTATGGTATTGGTAGTATCGATGAGCATGCGTGAAGCATGGCCCAGGCGTATCTCGTTCAGGCTGTCAATGAAAGTTTTACCGGTGCGTTTTTTAATGAACCGGCTAAAGGAAGCCTCAGGCATATTGGCTATCCTGGCCACTTCTGCGAGTGTGACCGGCTTATTATAATTGGTGTTCATATATTCAAACACCTTCTCTATGCGGCGACTATTATAATAGAACTTTTCATTAGTGAAGCTCAGATCCGAAAGCGTCCGCATATTGCGCGATATCGACAGATCATGCAGCACAGAAAGCAGTTCGAGCACCGAATCAAAACCGGTCTTTTTGTCCAATGATAATAATCTATCCTTGAGCGCCAACACCGTTTCGTGTGAGAAAAGTATCCCGCGCTGCGATCGCTCGAACATATTCTTTATAAAGCTTAACTGGTTGCGTTTCAGGAATCTTTCATCAAACAGATCCTTATGAAACTGGATGGTCACCTCCATTATTTCTTCGCTCTGGCATTGGTGTGTAAACCAGGCGTGATACAGGTTTGGGCCTATTAAAACCAGCTCTGCATCGTCTATCGCTTCAATATGGCCGCCCACCACCCTTTTAGCTCCTTTTGCCCCGAGTATCATGTTAAGCTCGTACTCTTCATGATAGTGCAATGGAAAATCAAACTTCTGTTTTACCCTTGAAAAGATCGTAAAACAATCGCTTGGAGTAAGAGGGGTTATTTCCCGCATCACATTGCTTGTCATATCAAAAATTAATTAGGTCCTATGGCAAAAATTATGATATAAATTTAACATAAAAGTAGTAATATTTTTACTATTACCCATTTTACCCGGATTTTTAAATAAAAGATGCCGCCCGGCTTAGAGCGTGCGGCATCGGAAACCAATCAATTAATCTTAACCTATGTGTTATATAAGCGGCGTCACAATGTGTGGCGCCGCTTATTATTATTTCACAAATGCCACCTCGTCAAAGTACAGGTTCTCATCTACGTCGCCGCCCATGCCTTGCAGGAAGAATCCAAGGTTATTGGCCGTTGTACCGCCTGACCAGAAATTAAGCAAGGTCGAATTTTTGTCGTAAGCTGTAGAAGGCGCTGTGAGAGGTATCTTAACAAAGGTCCATACGTTAGCCGGAACAGTAACCAACTGTGCTGCATAAGCATTGGCATTCTGTACCTGTCCATATCCGCCAACCATCTTATCACCAACAAGCACCAGTGTATGGGTTGCTTTACCGCCCTTAACCCAGAAAGTCAGATATTTATAGCTTGGGTCATAATTAAACCCTGCATCCTGTGCCCAGCCTTCAATTTGCCATGCGCCAGCAGGATAGCTTGCTTCGATGGAGGCAGTTCCGCCAAAAGCATGTGCATTGCCAGGTTGTGAACCAGATGGGTGAGACCATGAATTATCCCTCCATGAATTTTGGAAGTTGCTATTGAAATAGATGTTATAAGCATTATCCAGGTCATTAAAAATAGCAGTAGAAGCCGCCTGAGCGCCTGTATTAGATCCCGAAGTATAGGTAAATAACAAAGCAGACTCTGTAGCTGTACTGGCTGGCATCTGCAATAGCAATGTACTATCGGTCTTCGATACAATTGTTACCTCATCGCCAGTGGTTTTTAACTTAATATCCGATACCGATGCAAACCCTTTTCCTGTAAGGCTGATCTCCGAATTTGCCCAAAAATCAAAATCACTTACCTGGATGATGGTTGGCGGCGGAGGCAGGGTGGTAAACTTGTACGATACCTTTCCGTGCAGTGTGGTTACTTCTATCAGATTCGACTGTGGCTGCACATAAGGAATGGTGTTAGGCAGGGTGAAAATGATGGAGTTGTCACTTCCCCAGGCACGGTTAAAATAAACCGTAACACCATTAATGGTAAGCTTTGTAGCACTGCCCAAATTTGTACCTTTTATCATGTACATAGTACCCAGCTTGCCGGTTACAGTAGTTGAATCGAGCGGTTTTAAACTTGTATGGTTAAAATTGGTATCAACCGTAGTCGATACCGTTCCATCACTACTATAAGTGGTAGTCGTCTGAGTTACCGTATCCTGCACATATTTGTTTATTGTTTGCACCGCTGTTATTGTAGGGGCGCCGGTGCCGGGCGTATAGCCTAGGCCTTTATCCTTTTTACAGGAAGCCATGCCAAATACTACTAAAACCGATAGTATCCAGTAGTAAGATATTGATAATTTCATTTTCGTTTTCATTTAAGATCTTTACTTAGTTACTGAATTTATAAGGCACTGGTGCTTTTACCAGGTTTGGATCAGTTGCTGCCTCTGTAGCCGGTACAGGGAAGAAAAAGTTCGCATCGGTTGGCGTAAGCTTGTTCGAATAAATTTGTATCGGGCTTTTATCGGCCGTTGTGCTGTAAGTTCCTCTTTCCTGCTGACTAATAATAGCAATAGCCGTAGGGTGATGAGTAGGAGAAGTTGCCGAGCCTGAGGTTTGGTAACCATCTAAACGGCATAGGTCGAACCAGTAATCTTGTTCCAGCGCAAATTCAAGGCGTCTTTCAAGCAAAAGCTGCTGATAAGTGAACGAGGTTACTGCTGGTACGCCAACGCGTGTCCGTACTGCATTAAAGCTGGCTAAGGCCTGTGCATTTGAGGTAGATGCAGTTAATGGTATGCCAGTACCTGCTGTACCCCTGCTTCCTGTCCTAAAATCGCTTCGGCGTCAATCAATAGTACATCCGAATAACGTTCGATATAAGTATTGTTTCCTGATGCTTGTGCAGCACTTTTGCCACCGTTATCAGCAGGTGTACCTACAACATATTTTTTTGCAGCGGCATTTTCATTCTGTGCGCTTCCATTTGCCGGGAACCTATAACCGCCGGTCGCTGCATCCAGGTCAGGATAAAAACTACCTGGAAGCATAATTGTGGCATGCCTGCGAATGGTGTCACCGCCTTCAGCTTTAAATGCATTTTGCAGGTCTATTGTAGGGCCGAAAACCGCATAGCCATCGCCTGTACCGGTAATAGTGCTATTATAAGCCCATGAGGCCTGGATAGAATTACCATAATCGTAACCGCCGTTATAAATCCACTGCATAGCTAAGATGCTTTCCTTATTGTTATTATAAGCCGTTTGGAACAGGTTCTCATAAGTTGGCAAAAGTGAAAATTCGCCGCTGTTGATCACCTTTTCAGCTTCTTTTTGCGCATCTGCATAATCCTGCATGTACAAATAAACCTTAGCCAGCATTGCCGATGCCGAACCGCTGTCGCCGTGCCCTGTACTGGCGGTACCTACCGAACAGTTAGCTTCTGCAAACTTCAGGTCGTTAACTATAAATTTATATACATCAGATATAGGGTTGGTTGGCACCGTCTGAAAGTTGCTTACTTCGGTAAGTGGGTTTTCAACTATCGGCACATTCCCGAAAACGCGTACCAGGTAGAAATAGGCAACAGCACGCATTAAATGGGCTTCACCAAGGGCATTATTAACCGTTGCCTGTGGCACGCCGGGTATGCTTGGCTTCATATTAACGATCAAACCATTGCACTGAGCGATAACCGTAAAGGGCGAATCCCATGCTGCAAGTATTTCCGGGTTATCATTCGGCGCCGACCATGTGATGAAGGCATTAACGTCAGACGAATAGGTAAAGCCGTTACCGCTCGATAATTCGGTGATGGCCCATCCAACTTTATTATTCCAGCCAAACCATGGCGATCCGTACAAGCCATTGGTAGCTGCCTGTACCTGCGATGCGGTTTGATAATAATTACCAACCGTAACACTGGATTGAGGCGGACGGTTAAAAAAATCCTTTTTACAACTGGTAACCAGCATACCTGCCATTGCAGCTATGCCTGTGATATATTTTATATGTTTTTTCATATCCAATTTCCTTAAAAATTAAAACTGTGCATTAATCCCGAGTGTGAAAACACGTGGTGATGGGTATCTTCCTAAATCAACATTCATCAAAAGCGGGTTTTCATTAAATGAGCCAACTTCAGGATCTAAGCCCGGATATTTGGTAATTACAAACAGGTTTTGTCCGCTTACATACACTTTTAAACTATTCATGGCTACGTATTTGGCCCAATTGCCGGGTAAACTATACCCTAAACGCACATTTTGCAAACGCAGGAATGAAGCACTTTCCAAAAACCGGTCAGACATTACCAGGTTGGGGTTTCCAAGTCCTCCACGCGGTGCCGGGATATTTGAATTTGGATTGCTTGGTGTCCAGAAGTTTGCTGTTGAAGCTAACTGGTTTTGATACAAGCCCGATAAGCCTGCTGTCTGATATTCCAGCACATCCAGTATTTTACCACCATAAGAGCCATAGAAGAATATTGACAGATCAAAATTCTTGTAGCTGAAGTTATTGGTAAAACCATAAGTAAAATCAGGATTTGGGCT
>JBQCEA010000556.1:0-13120 GCA_051960695.1 Mucilaginibacter sp.
GTCGTTGCTTATTTTCCCTTTAATGAAAACCTTATCTTTTAAATCTAAGTCCGATATCAGACTTTCCAGTTTATTGAAATCGGCTACAGACGGATTCCCATACAGATGTAATTCTAAATCGCTATGCTTATTTGAAACTATTTTAAAGGCTTTAATAATATTATCAACGTTATCCTTTGATAATTCCATATTACCCATATAGCATAAATATTTAGGCCGATCTTTATCGCTTTCAATAATATCCGAAAAGCGTGAAACATCGGTTACCGTTGGCAATATAAAACTGGGCTTTTTAACTATATCATTATAAAATTGGGATAACTTTTCTGTCATAAATATCATACCGTTAACATATTTAAGTATGATACTAAATAAAACATGCTTCAATTTTGGAATATCCTCCTTTAAGTATACCCTAATAGGCGTTGGAAATTCATCTGCTATAAAGATCGGCTGTGATCCCATCAACCTTATGACAGGAATAAAAGTGTATAAAATTCGAAACCAATCTGCACTCAAGATCACAAAATCAAATTTTTCTTTCCTATTCTGCTTCAGTAGTTCTAAAATAGTTATCAGGCAGTAGTATCCATGACTTGCAAGCCTTAAAAACTTATTTTTCGGCTGTACCCTTGTATGTGGATAATGGTATTGTACATTACTGGCATCTCCGTGAACCGGGAACTCAGTTGATTTGTTATCAGTAGGAAAGAAAATAAAGATATCGACCTTGATATTATTTTCGACAAGTCCCTTAGAATAGGTCAATATTCGGGTGGTAGCTGCAAGACCTTGTGGAAAAGAATAACCACACACTATCCCTACTCTTCTTATTCTATCCTGCATGATAAGCAAATTGCAATGACTGGGATCTATAATTTGCCGGCTTACGCCTGACTGCATTAGTTATTCCAAAAATTATCAGAAAAAGATAAAAATGACGAATGGTTATATCCTGCGAAAAAGCAAGAATGACCAGTAATATGAACAGAGAATATTTTGCTATTTGATTGGTGGTAAAATAGCCCATAATATTAGAACATGCTTTAAACAATAATAAGTAATAAAGAAGGCCCACAAACAATCCGAATTTGGCAAAAACTAAGGTAAGACCGTTTGCCGTAGAATCGGCGTCAGTAAGTTTTGCAACGAATTCAGACGTACCATCACCCACACCTGTAAAAGGATGTTCACTTATGATTTGATAATGAATCACAGCAGCTTGAAAACGGCTTGTCCCCTTTGTATCGGCATACTCTTTCATGATTTTGGATTCCATAAAATCCAAATTTGAGACTACTAATGAAATAGCCGCTAAAGCGACCACATATAGTAGATTCAGCTTTGATTTGGAAATAAAAAGCGCATATACAAAAAGGATAAAAATAAACGCTATGTAACCCGTTGTCGAGAACGTAGTAATGTTTGTAATAATGAATATGATGTTCTTAAATGTCGCAAACTTTCTTCGTATCATTAAGTTAAAAAATAATGCCACATTTATAAAAATTGTAAACATGCCAGGTTCCCAAAAAGGGCCTGAATCACGGTTAAAGAAAAGAGTGTATTCCCTGAAGTTATATATTATAATGTTTCTGGTTACTTTTAGCGTTTTCCCCGTTTCTATCGCATTATTTGACCCCAGAGGCTTAAAATAAGGTGCTATTTTATCTACAGAGTCCATAAAACTGCTGGAATAGGTAAGCAAAAAGCAAGACAAGCTAATTAAGCATATAACAAATACTGAATTAACAAATACCTCAAAAAATCTTTCTTTTAATATAGATGCTATAAAAAAATAGACCAAGAATGAGAGGAGCAAAAAAATGGAAGAAAGAACATTTCTGTCATAACCTAAAATAGTATGCAGCATTGAAAGCAATACAAATGGAATAAAAGCCACAAATACCCGGCTATTTAATTTAAGTCTCTTATTAAGAAAATATAGTACAGATATTAAAAAAAGCGGAGCGATCAATATTTCACTTCTATAGAAGTATTCAAAACCTGTTAATGCCATAATAGAAATGACAAAAAAATAGTCAATGAACCCACCTCGCCGGCCAGATCTTGTTTGACTTTTTTTAATAGGCATTGTTGTCATTTTCTATCGTAAAAATATATTATGCTGGGCACGCATATTCGTCCGCAATTCAATATGTAAGTATATACATCTTATAAGCATACCTGCAGTAATTATAAATACTACACCCGCCGAATCAATAGCATTACGAAGAAAGTGTGCGACCAGTATGGAAGCTATGGCTATTAAAATACCAAATGTTGCCTGCCCCCTAAAAATTGACATACCATTCAGGAAGATGCAAATTATTGCATTCCATACTGAAAGAACCGTATAAAAAACGCATGCAACAATTAAAACGAAAGAAGGTAAAATACTGCTATTATGCGTCCATAACAATATGGCGTACTTACTGACAAAAATCAACAAAATAAATAAAGGCAGGCCCGCTATAATGAAAATTTTATTCAACCTGATGTATAACACATTAAGCCATGAGCTATCCTTTTTTGAATGTGCATCTGCTATAGCCGGCCATAAGGGCAAAAACATCATATTTACAAATAGCAAAATAAAATTCAGCAGTCGGTTAAGTACTAAATATTTAGCACTTTCATTTAAGCCATAAGCTGAAGAAATAAGTACCGGTGTAATGCTGTTGACAAGAAAAATAGCTATCGCAGCTCCCAAACCAACGATACCTGTTTTAAAAATGGTAGTAAAAAGTTGCTTATCGATATCCGCAAATCTGAAAATAAGATAGCTATGCTTTTTGTATAAGATAACTATCCCTAACAGAAGCATTAAATTAGGAAGTCCGTTGACTGTAAAAATGATAACAGGTAAGCTTTGTTTGGTTTTCACTACCCAAAATAAAAGGGCCAGTGATATTATTCTTGAAACAACGAGGATGATCCGTGGATAATATCCCTCCTGGAGTGAATCGAATGCTCTTTGCACTAATCCACCTAAAATACCAAATGTTAAAACAAGAAATACAGCTTGTGTAGTTGGTAAAATCTCTGCTCCAATGGTCTTGTCTTTATATTTGATCATGTGTGACAGATCAATATATGGCAACACCAAATAGGTTAAAAAGCACAAAATAACAAATAAAATTACACCAAAGGCCAAGGTGGTTGATAAGGATTTTTTGATCTTGTCTTTCTCATTTTTTGCAGCAGCATATGACATGATATTTTGCATGCCTATGCCCATGCCAAAATCTGTAAACGTTACAAAAAGCAAAATTGATGATAAAGTCATCCATAATCCGTATCGTTCATTACCTACTGCATTTAAAACTAAGGGTACGCTTATCAGTGCGGTAAGCATCTGGATACCTTGACCAAGAAAAGAAACAATAGAAGTTTTAAACGCCTGTTTATATCTATTGTCCTTAATATCTTTTATCTTATTTATCAACCTTAGCATCGGAACACATAGCTTACGCCTGGTAATAATCACTAATATTTGACCAGTTATACCACTCTATAGCGCTTTTTAACCCTTCTTTTACTGATACCTTCGGATTATAATTTATCAAAGCTTTTGCCTTACCGATATTAGCCAAACTATGTTTAACGTCACCTTTACGTTCTGGCGCGTAATTGGGATAGATATCTGTACCGGTTAGGTTACTAATGTGCTTCCAAAGTTCATTTAATGTTGTCTGCTCGCCAAATGCAATATTAAGAACTTCATGCCGGGTAATATTTTCGGCAAATAATGCCTTAATATTTGCTTCTACTGCATTTTCAACGAATGTAAAATCGCGGCTTGTTTCGCCGTCGCCATTAATTACAGGCGCTTTCTTATTTAATGCAGCTTCAACAAATAAAGGAATTACAGCAGCATATTGTCCATTTGGATTCTGGCGCGGCCCAAAAACATTAAAATACCGTAATCCTAACGTATGAAAGTTATAGACTTTTGAGTACACACTGCCATAAAGTTCATTAACATATTTTGTTACTGCATAAGGAGAAAGGGGATTGCCTATTTTATCTTCTATTTTAGGTAATCCGGGATGATCTCCATAGGTGCTTGAACTCGCTGCATAAATCAGCCGCTTTACGCCGGCATTCTTTGCAGCAGTTAGCATATTCAAAAATCCACTTATGTTAACAGCATTTGTGGTAATTGGGTCCTCAATAGATCGGGGAACGGAACCTAAAGCAGCCTGATGTGAAACAAAATCTATTCCTTCAATAGATCTTACACAAGTTTGAGAATCACGTATATCCCCTTCTATTAACTCAAAATTTTTGTTGTTTAAAAATGGCTCTATATTTCTTCTAAGCCCCGTAGAAAAGTTATCCAATATCCGAACACGTTTAGCCCCGTATTTTAACAAATACTCTACGATATTTGATCCGATAAAGCCAGCGCCCCCTGTTATTAAAAAGCTATATTGTGAAATATCATCTGGAGTAAATCTTGTTTCGTACATTTCTAAAAGCTGATCAAACATTAAAGATATGCATCTACAATGTCCGGTGATAATATACCTTTAACGTCATAGACTACTGAATTAGGTTTTAGATATTGCTGTATATCCAGTCCTGCAAACTCTTTATGGGCTACTGCTAAAACAATTGCATCAAATTTCTCGCCCTCAATAATGTCTTTCTGACATATAATACCATATTCATGCATTACTTCTGCAGAATCAGCCCATGGATCATGGATGCAAACATCCGTATTATATTCAACAAGGTTTTTAACTATATCTATTACGCGTGTATTGCGTACATCCGGGCAATTTTCTTTGAATGTAAAGCCTAATACAAGTATTTTACTGTTTATAACCTGTATACCTTTGCGAACCATCAGCTTAATTATTTCATCTGCGACATAGCCTCCCATTCCATCATTGAGCCTTCGGCCAGCTAATATAATTTCTGGATGATAACCTAACTCCTGGGCCTTTTGAGCTAAATAATAAGGGTCTACACCTATACAATGGCCTCCAACCAGTCCTGGTTTAAATTTCAGGAAGTTCCATTTGGTACCTGCTGCAGCTAAAACCTCACTGGTAGATATACCTATTCTATTAAATATCTTGCTCAGCTCATTCACGAAAGCAATATTGATATCCCTTTGTGAGTTCTCAATTACTTTTGCTGCTTCAGCAACTTTAATGCTCGAAGCTTTATAGGTTCCGGCAGTTATAATAGAGCTATACAGGGCGTTCACAAAATCAGCAATTTCAGGTGTTGAGCCCGAAGTAACTTTTAATATTTTGGTTACAGTATGCTCTTTATCTCCCGGATTTATCCGTTCAGGTGAGTATCCAGCGAAAAAATCAATATTAAATTTTAAGCCGGATACACGTTCAAGTACCGGCACACATTCATCTTCAGTTACACCCGGATAAACTGTAGATTCATAAACAACAACATCATCTTTTTTCAACACTTTCCCCACTGTCTCGCTTGCTTTATAAAGAGGTGTCAAATCCGGTTTATTATACTTATCGGTTGGTGTTGGCACGGTAACGATAAATACGTTACATGCTTTTAGGTCTTCTAACTTATTCGAACAAAACAGGCCTTTATCACTTAAATTGTCCCGCACAACCTTTTTTAGCTCCTCGTTATCAACCTCAAAGGTGCGATCTACCCCTGCTCTCAACTCATCTATCCTTTTCTTATTGATATCAAAGCCAAGGACGGGATATTTTTCTGCATATGCCACAGCAAGCGGCAAACCAACATATCCAAGTCCAATTATTGCAATTTTCACGTCTTTAAGACTACGCTGAGATGATGTCATATTTGGGTTAAATAAATGTTAACTCTTATTTCGTTTAAAAATGTTTAAAATTTTATCAGAGCCCTTCTTGGAATCCTCCTGCTCATAATAGCCACCATATACGTAACCATACCCATACCCATATCAATAGCCATAACCTTCCTGGAACTTGATAGAATTTAAAATGATATTAAGATTTTTGAACTTTTTATTCCTATGGAAATTCTCTATCATATAGATATAGTTTTTAGCTGTATAGTTATGTCTAACTATAAACATGGTAGCATCGACATAATCTCCTAATATTTGGGCGTCGGTTACCAGGCCGACAGGCGGCGCATCAAGAATTATATAGTCAAATTCCTTTTTAAGCTCTTCTATCAAATGCTTTATATTCCCATTACCCAAAATTTCAGCCGGGTTAGGTGGAATAGGGCCGCTTGGAATAATATAATAGCCTTTCTGAAATGGTATCTCAATTAATATATCCTTATAATTTACTTTGCCAATAAGATATGTAGATAGCCCTTCCGTACTATTTATTCCCAAACCTGAATGCAGTTTCGGTTTACGCAGATCCAACTCCAGTATAACCACTTTTTTATTGGCCATAACCAGGCTTGCCCCTAAATTCAATGAAATAAATGATTTACCTTCACCACTTATACTTGAGGTAAAAAGTATTGTCTTTTGATTTTCATTCGGAATTATAAACCTTAAGTTCGTTCTTAATGCCCTGATCTGTTCAGCCACTATAGATCGTGGTTTTTCTACTACTAATAATGTGCTCTGCATATCCGAATGCGAGACCTCAGCCATTATAGGTACTGAAGTAAGCTTTTCGATATCGGATTTTCTTAGTATTCTAAAATTCAATAAATTTTTGATATAGATAATTGAAACCGGCACGATGCAACCCATCAACAGGAAAACTGCATAGATCATGCTTTTAACAGGTTTAACTGGCTTACTGCTGCTTCGTGCACGGTCAATTGTTCTGCTATCTGCAACACCCGAGGCAAGTTCCATTGCTGTTGCTTCCCGCTTTTGTAACAAATACATATACAACGTATCTCTTAAGCGTTGCTGCCGCATTACATCAAGTAACCCGCGTTCCTGGGCAGGCACTTCTTTAACTGTGCCTTCAAAGCTGTTATTTTTAACCTGTAATTGTTTTTGAGTGATCTGCAATCCTTTTTTAAGACTCTGAACTGATGCATTGATCGCTTGTTTCAATCCTTTGATCTGATCGGTATAAGAACTTACCAGCGGATTTGTTTCTGGTACCGTTTGGAGAAGAGCCACCCTTTTTTGCTGTGTTTCGCCTAATTGCTGTACCAGGCCAAGCAATGTGGGATCATCTATACCGAGCATTGATGGCAGTGCCGACGGGGCGTTATCGTCTTTTTGCAAATAATTCTCCAGATCATTCAATACGCTTAACTGAATATTTACTTTATTCAGTTGAATATCATTGTCGCCGATATTTTGCAATAGTATTTGAGATTGCGTACCAATATTTGCAATCCTGTTACTTGATTTGTATTGTTCTACATTTTTTTCTGACGCTCCTAACTGCCCAATTAGCTTATCAAGCCTGTCATCTATAAATGACAGGGTTCTTGCAGTAACCCTATTTTTATCTTCCAGGGCAGCATTATTATATTCCTCAACCAACTGGTTCAGGAAATCAATTCCTCTTTTTGGGAGCGCGTCTTCAATTGTAATACTCAGTACGGAGGCTTGCTTACTCACAGCCTCAACCTTTAGTTTTTCGCTATAATCATTTATTAAATCCTCCAGACCATTAAACTTTACCGTAAGCAGATCACTCGACATTGCATCCGGGCTTGGTTTAATGAGTATCATACCAGCATCAGTTAACAATGGGTATTTTATATTCTGAATTTTACCATTTATGTCTGCCTGGGTCGGACTGATCAATTTAATTTGAAGCTTAGTTTCATAAGCAGTGGCAGACGGCTTCAGGAGTTGCACTTCAAAAGGCAAGTCGGCGTATTGCTCACGTTTCCTTACTCCGTCAGTATGAAAGTAAGATGTTTCAAGCCGAAGATCTTTTATTACCTTACCTATTATGGTTTTAGACTTTAATATTTCTATTTCATTATCAATAATTTTGTCTGAAGTAAAAAGATCAAGGTCTTTCAACAGATCATTCTGACCACCTGCATTACCCTTATTATCTTTAATTAAAAGATTGGTTTCTATTTTATATAAGGGTGTGGTCAGCTTTACATAAACGTAACCTAAAATCAGAAAAACAAAAATAGATAGCAGTATCCATTTCCAGTACCTCAAATAACTAAACAGTGTCTCCCGAAGATCAGATGCACTATGGTCCTGACTTTCAAAGCTATCCGATTCTATATATGTATTCATTTGATTCATAATGTAACAAAAGAAAAACGATTATCTTTTGCTGTAAACAAGAATTATTGAGATGAATGATAAAGCACTCAATATTATAGGCAATATCTGATAAGTTTTATCTGATTGGGCAATTTTACCTTTGCCTGGTTCTACATAAACAATATCATTGGCATGAAGATAGTAATAGGGAGAATTATATACTTCACGGCTATTTAAATTCACATGTCCAAATACTTTTTTGCCATTTTCATCGCGAATAACCAAGACATCATTACGAACGCCGTAAATGGTCATATCGCCGGCTAAGCTCAGGGCCTCAGGTAAGGTTATTGTTTCATTCGGAATGACATATACAGATGGGTGAAGTACTTCACCCATTACAGATATTTTATAATTCAAAAATCTGACATTTACAGTTGGCTCTTTAAGGTAATATTTTAACCGGTTCTTAAGCGTATCCCTTGCTTCTGAAGTTGTCAACCCGGCTAATTTAATTGAACCTATTAATGGCATCTCGATATTACCTGAAGCGTCCACCAGATAGCCCGGGGCTGATGATTGGGTTAATGGAGTTGTTATACCTGTAGGGCTATTTCCGTTTTGGCCTCCGGCTTGCGGATTCTCAGTTGTAACCGGCATGGTTGAGTAGGGGTTGAAGAAACTACTTGCCAATGGGCTTAATGATCCAACTGGAATAGCTAATATATCGCCAGGCTGAATTTTAGGTACGTAAGCCTTCGCAACAGCGACCGTATCTGAACCATTAACAGCTTTTTGGAAATATGCAATTTGCTTCTGCTGAATACAGGATGATAAAGAAAAAAATATTATGATGAATAGTAAAAAAGGGGGAAGGCAAATAGTTTTTCTCATAGGGACCGATATCATTTAGGCACGCAACTTGTCAACGGCGTCAAAAATAGCTTTTTTTGATTAAATACAAAGCATATGAAGTTTGTGCTTCTAATTTACTGATTTACCATTTATTATGTATACTGTTTGGCGACTACTCTTCTGTATCAAAAAACTTTCCGTGTATGTCATCAATTTCCCGTCGCTCACGCTTTGTTGGCCGCCCCGTACCGCGATCTCGTTTAAGCACCGGTGCATGGAACATCGATTTGAACTGGTTTGTTTGCTCGAAAGGCGTCTCATCTGCAAAAAAGTTTATCACACTTTTAGCATCCATCCTGTTTTCGAGCAAACCAGTTACCCTGATCACCTTTCGCTCAACCCCTTTTGAGATGCTATAAACCTCACCTATCTTAACTTCATGTGATGGTTTTATATTTTGTCCATCCAGCTTCACTCGTCCGGCTTTACAAGCTTCTGTTGCCAATGTCCTTGTTTTAAATATCCTTATCGCCCATAGGTATTTGTCAATTCTCAATTTTTCCTTTTCTGCCATTCCGCATTAACGATTTTATACAAAATACTGTATTAAATTAGATAAATAATACTGAAACAAATTTCCCGCAAAAATCCTTTAATTTGTCGAAAGTTTACTTTACCGATGCAAAATCTAAAAAAATTGATCGAAGAGGCCTGGGAAGACCGCAATCTTTTAGGCAATCATGACTACACTACTGCCGTTGAAACCGTAATACAGCGCCTTGATCAGGGCGAACTGCGTGTTGCCGAAGTTATTGCCCACCGCTGGCATACTAACGACTGGATAAAAAAAGCTGTTATTCTGTATTTTCCCATCAGGCAAATGAAGGAAATTGAAGTTGGCCCTTTTGTTTTCCACGATAAAATGAAACTTAAGACCGACTATAAAAAGACTGGCGTTCGCGTTGTTCCGCATGCTATTGCACGTTATGGTGCCTATTTAGCAAAAGGGGTTATTATGATGCCATCATATGTTAATATAGGCGCTTATGTGGATGAAGGCACCATGGTTGATACATGGGCAACCGTTGGTTCATGTGCCCAGATAGGCAAACATTGCCATTTGAGCGGCGGTGTAGGCATAGGCGGTGTGCTTGAACCCGTTCAGGCAGCACCGGTTATTATTGAAGACAACTGTTTCCTGGGTTCACGCGCCATTGTGGTTGAAGGTGTCCACCTTGAAAAAGAAGTAGTGTTAGGTGCCAATGTAGTCTTAACCGCATCTACCAAGATAATTGATGTTACCGGAGAAAGTCCTGTTGAATACAAAGGCCTTGTACCCGAGCGTTCGGTAGTAATACCAGGCTCGTACACCAAAAAATTCTCGGCTGGTGAATATCAGGTACCATGCGCCCTGATCATAGGTAAGCGTAAAGAATCAACTGATAAGAAAACATCTCTGAATGATGCATTAAGGGATAATAATGTAGCTGTTTAATCCAGATGTGAGAATTGAGATATGAGAATTGAGATCCTTTTTAATCTATTCGCGATAAAATCATTCTCACATCTTATATTCTAAAATCTCATATCTTTCAAAATGAAGATCCTGGTTAGACTGCCGAACTGGCTTGGGGATGTGGTAATGAGTACCGCTTTTATCAATGCCGTTCAGCAGCTTTATCCTGAGGCGCAACTGGATATTATCATCAAAAAGGAATTAAGCAGCATTGCAGCGCTTATACCACGGATCGGTAATATCTATCCATTTTCAAAACAGGAGCACAAAGGGCTTAGTGGTGTATACAGCTTCGGAAAGAGCCTTCGCCAAGAAAAATACGATCTGTTTTTTTGCCTGCCCGATTCGCTTTCTTCTGCATTGATGGGTTGGGGCACCGGAGCCAAAAAACGTATTGGATTTGCTAAAGAGGGCCGTTTTTTTTTGTTGACGAGCTCTTACAAAAAACCTGCAGGCCTTCATCGTACTGACGAATATGTTTCATTACTTGAAGAGTTTTCCGGCAAAACCATAACAGAAAGAAAAGTTGGCCTCAGCATACGGGAAAAGAGGACCGATGACCTGGTAGTACTCAACTTCAATTCAGAAGCAGTTTCAAGACGGATGCCTGTTGATACAGGCAAGCAGCTTATTAAAACGCTTACACATGCTTTTAAGGGCACTAAATTTGCATTGATCGGCTCCCCAAAAGAAAGGGAATATATTGATCAGTTACTTACTGATGCCGAAAACAATAACCGACTGGAAAATTATGCGGGTAAAACAGATCTTGGCGGCTTGTGCAGACTGATGGCTTCGGCACAGGCAGTAGTAACAACAGATTCAGGCCCTGCACACCTTGCAAATGGTCTGGGAATACCAACAGTTGTACTGTTTGGTGCCGGGAACGAACAAAATACGGCACCCTATAACAAACAATTATTAACCGTTATCCGGGCTGGTAAATTAGATTGTGAACCATGTGTACGGAATACCTGCAAACTGTATGGCATACCCAAATGCATGCAGTTAATAGACGATATTGAGATCATAAACGCATTAAATTATTATTTGAAATATGCTCAGGGATGAACTAACCAATGCTTTGAAGGTTTTGCAGGATGGGGGTATAATTCTCTATCCTACCGATACCATATGGGGTATCGGTTGTGACGCAACAAACACCGAGGCTGTTAAAAGGATTTTTAAGCTTAAACAGCGCGATGAGGCTAAAAGTATGATCATATTGCTGGATACTGAAAATAAGCTGGAAAGTTATGTGAAAGAAGTCCCTGCTATAGCATACGATCTGATCGAATATGCTGAAAATCCGCTGACCCTGGTAATGCCGGGCGCAAAGAACATCTCTTCTGCCTTGATAAGTGAGGATGGCAGTGTAGGTATACGCGTTGCCAAGCATGATTTTTGCCAGCAACTGATACAACGCTTACGCAAACCATTAGTGTCTACATCAGCTAATATCAGTGGCAAACCATCCCCCCAGAATTTTAGCCAGATGGACCAGGAAATTATTGACGGGGTTGATTATGTAGTTAACCTGGAACAAAACAGCACCGAGCTTAAGAAACCATCCACCATAATGCGGCTAAACCCCGACGGCCGTTTCGAATTTCTGCGCCGTTAATTTATTTATGGTTTTAGCCCCTGTATTTCCGATTTTTGTACTGCAAAATTGATATGAAGCAACATCTGCAACATCCATTATTTAACATAGTTTCCAAAACAGCGGATGAGTTGGGTGTTCATGCCTACGTTATCGGCGGCTTTGTACGTGACCTGCTTTTAGAACGGCTTTCAAAAGATATCGATATTGTTATCATTGGCAACGGCATTCAATTTGCCGAGCTTGTAGCCAAAAAGCTAAAGGTAAAGCTATCTGTGTTTAAAAATTTTGGTACAGCTATGCTGAAATATCAAGATGCAGAAATTGAATTTGTAGGCGCCCGAAAGGAATCGTACAGGTCACATTCCCGCAAGCCGATAGTGGAGAACGGTACGCTTGAGGATGATCAAAAACGCCGCGATTTTACCATCAATGCATTGGCAATAGCCTTACATGGCAATCAGTATGGTGAATTGATAGACCCTTTTAATGGCATTGCCGATCTTGAGAACAAACTGATCAGGACCCCACTTGACCCTGTTGAAACCTTTTCTGACGATCCGCTGCGTATGCTGCGCGCCATCCGCTTTGCCTCCCAGTTGAGCTTTACGATAGATCACATCGCTTTGCAAGCCATAAAAGCTAATGTGGAACGCATTGCTATTATATCGCAGGAAAGGATCACAGAGGAATTAAACAAGATCATTTTATCACCAAAACCATCCGTTGGCTTTAAATATTTATTTGATACCGGTTTGTTGCATAAGATATTCCCGCTGATGACCAATCTGTACGGCGTGGAATATATCAACGGCAAGGGCCATAAAGATAATTTTTACCATACCCTGCAGGTTTTAGATAATGTGGCCGAAACATCTGGCGACCTTTGGCTGCGCTGGGCTGCTATTTTACACGATATTGCCAAGCCTCCTACTAAGCGCTTTGAGGCTGGTCATGGCTGGACATTTCATGGCCATGAGGATAAAGGAGCGCGTAT
>JBQCEA010000557.1:0-8675 GCA_051960695.1 Mucilaginibacter sp.
CAGGAGATACTCACTATCGCTAATCATATCTTAGGCACTAACCAATTAAGCTTGGCTAAATATCTGTTCATTGCCGCTGGGGAGGATGATTCTAACTTAAACGTAAATGATATTGGCGGTTTCCTGAAACACATTCTACAAAGAGTTGATCTGACACGCGATCTGCACTTTTATACCAATACTACTATCGATACATTGGACTATAGTGGTAGTGGGCTCAATTCGGGTAGCAAAGTAGCTGTTGCAGTAGCAGGAGAGGTTAGACGAGAATTGATGAGTGAATTACCGCCTGATTTTACATTGCCTCGTCCGTTTGAGAAATATAAAATGATAATGCCGGGCATACTTGCGGTTGAGGTGCCTAAGAATATTAAAAATAGCGACTTGCCTATTGTACTTGAAATATTACAGGAATATTTGGGCGATAAAGAACTCGACAATTTGCCTTTAATGGTGCTTTGCGACGATGCGGGGTTCACCGCTCAGAACCTGGATAATTTTGTGTGGGTGACTTTTACCCGAAGTAATCCTTCGCATGATATTTATGGTATCAATAGTTTTACCGAAAACAAGCATTGGGGCTGCGAGGGACCGCTGATCATTGATGCGCGCATTAAACCGCATCATGCTCCGGTGCTGGAAAGAGATCCGGTAGTTGAAAGATCAGTAGATAAATTAGGTGAAAAAGGCGGGCCGCTTCACGGCATTGTTTAGCAACCAGAAGTTTCTGCCCGCTTTCTGCGGTTGATCCGGAAGATTCCAATTACTTCCATGCCGATACCGATTCCCATTAAGCCTCCGCGCATAAAGTCAGAAACCTGAATCCAGGTATTTAACAGGAAGGGCACGGTGACAAGCAGCAGTCCAACAGATATGATTAGCAGTTCAGGGTTGGTGATCTTTTTAGAATTCATAATAGAATAAGTAAAATTAAATGAAGCAATAAATTTACGTTCAAACTTATATAAAAACTTTAATTTTAGCACACCAACAAAAGAATTATCATGACATATCTTCCTTCTCCAAACAGGTATAAAAATATGATTTATCGCCGTTGCGGCCGCAGTGGTATTAAATTACCAGCGGTATCGCTTGGCCTATGGCACAATTTCGGCGGTGTAGATGTGATGGAAAATTTCCGCAAGATCCTTCATTTGGCCTTCGACAGTGGTATAACGCACTTCGACCTTGCAAATAACTATGGGCCGCCTCCGGGCTCGGCTGAAGAAAATTTTGGTGAGATCCTGAAAAGGGATTTCCGCGGCTATCGTGATGAGATGATCATATCGAGCAAAGCCGGTTACACCATGTGGGAAGGGCCTTATGGTGATTGGGGTTCAAAGAAATACCTTGTTGCCAGCCTCGACCAAAGCCTGAAACGTATGGGATTGGATTATGTAGATATATTCTATCATCACCGTCCTGATCCGGAAACTCCGCTTGAGGAAACCATGACAGCTTTAGACCTGATCGTTCGGCAGGGGAAAGCGCTTTATGCAGGTATATCCAACTATCCGGCTGAGGAAGCTGCTAAGGCTATTGTTATTCTTAAGGAGTTGGGTACACCATGCCTGATACATCAACCCAAATATTCTATGTTTGAGCGTTGGGTTGAAGGCGGGTTGTTAGATGTATTGGAAAAAGAAGGTGTTGGCTGTATTCCGTTCTCCCCATTGGCGCAGGGCTTGTTAACTAATAAATATCTGCATGGCATTCCTGAAGATTCAAGAGCTGCTAAGTCAACAGGCTTCCTGCAGGTTAGTCAGGTAACTGATGAACGGATCGCACAGGTAAGGAAACTGAATGATATTGCCAAAGATCGTGGGCAAACGCTGGCCCAAATGGCATTGGCATGGCTGCTGAAAGATTTTCGTGTTACATCTGTGCTGATAGGCGCAAGCCGGCCGGAACAATTGGCTGATTCTTTAAAATGCCTCGATAATATCGAATTCTCAAAAGAAGAATTGGATAAGATAGAAGCTATACTGAAATAAGAACATGAGCGATATTAAATGGGGCATCATCGGCTGCGGAAACGTGACCGAGAAGAAAAGCGGTCAGGCTTATAATAAGATTCCAAACAGTAAATTGGTTGCGGTAATGCGACGCAATGCTGAAAAAGCTGCCGACTATGCCGCCCGTCATAAGGTTGACAGATGGTATGCAGATGCGGACCAATTGCTAAATGATGCTGAAGTTAATGCGGTTTCTGTCGCTACTCCACCGGCAAGTCACCTGGAATATGCAGTTGCTGCATTGAAGAAAGGCCTGGGCGTTTATGTAGAAAAACCCGTCACCCGAAATGCTGCTGAAGCGCAGGCCATGGCAGATGCCGTAAAACAATATAACGGTAAACTCACCGTAGCTCATTATCGCCGCGCGTTACCGATGTTTCTGCATGTTAAGGACCTGATCGAAAAGAAAGTTATAGGAGATATACGAACCGTGCAGATCAGGATGTGGAAAAGCATTAAACCTGATCTTATTGCTGATTCAGAAACCAACTGGCGTGTTCATCCCGAATTATCGGGCGGTGGTTATTTTCATGATCTTGCCCCGCACCAGCTCGACCTAATGCTATACTTTTTCGGTGAACCGGAAAAATACCACGGGTATTCATTAAATCAATCCAATACTTATCCTGCCGATGACCATGTATGCGGCGAGATCGTATTTAAAAATAAAGTTGTTGTAAATGGTTCCTGGAGCTTTAATGTAGCCGAAAGTCAGGCTATTGACCTTTGTGAAATGATAGGTACGAAAGGTGCGATCAGGTTCCCGTTCTTTGGAAATTTTGTAAGCCATCAAAATGAAGATGGTGAAGAAACACTAAACTTTACCCATCCCGAGCATATTCAGCAACCCATGATCACTAAGATCGTCAGTTATTTTAGGAGAGAAGGGCCTAACCCTTGTCCGATTGAAGAAGCGGTAACGCTGATGAAGATATTGGATGGATTTACAACTAAGTGAAAATGAAACTTACGAAGTTTTGAAAGCTTCGTAAGTTTTTGTCGCGAGTAAGACGGTTGGTTATTTGCTTTTCTTTTTAGGCACTTTTGCACCTTCTTTGCGTGCTTCTGATAATCCGATAGCTACAGCTTGTTTTTTACTGGTTACTTTTTTACCGCTGCCGCTTTTCAGTTTGCCCTCTTTCATTTCATGCATGGTTTCCTCAACTTTTTCACCTGCTTTTTTTGAATATTTTGCCATGGTAATTAATGTTTAAGTAGATAATACTTAACAACAAAGTGCGTGTAAAACAGTTTTTATACTTTTACCACCATGAACCGCATATCCGAAACTGATCTTATTTTAAATGAGGATGGAAGTGTTTACCATTTAAACCTATTGCCAGGGGACATTTCGGATACTATCATAACCGTTGGCGATCCCGAACGGGTTTCTGAGATAAGTAAGTACTTTGATAAGGTAGAGCTTAAAAAGGGTAAACGCGAATTCATAACACATACAGGTATTTTAAATAACAAACGCCTGACTGTGATATCTACAGGTATTGGGACTGACAATATCGATATCGTACTGAACGAACTGGATGCTTTGGCTAATATCGATTTGGAAACCCGAGTGATCAAAAAGGATTTAAAAAGCCTGAACATTATTCGCATAGGCACATCCGGAGCAGTGCAGCCGGATATACCTATTGATAGTCTGCTGGTATCAAATGCAGCTTTTGGCTTAGATTCATTGATGCATTATTATAAACAATCCCATTCGGAAGACGAAGACATGTTGCTGACTAACCTTCAATCGATGCTTCCGGGTGAATATCATTTATCGCCATACATCGCGTCTGCAAATAAATCACTTATAGCTCAGCTGGCACAGGGAATGCAGCAGGGAATAACCATTACTGCGCCTGGCTTTTATGCACCGCAGGGCAGGGAAGTGCGTGCCGCTTCGATCACTAAACAATTAATGTCCATTATGCAGAATTACCGGTCGGGCGAACAGCGTATCACTAATCTTGAGATGGAAACTGCCGGCATTTATGGGCTTTCTGAGGCGCTTGGACATAAGGCAATATCATTCAATGTCATTTTGGCCAACCGTGTTACACAAGAATTCAGTAAACAGCCACAGAAGATCATGGATCATTTTATCGGCGAAATATTAAAACGACTTGTTGCTTAGTTAGCACCAATATTTCCTGATTGCTGATATATCTTTATCTTTAAAAAACATTTTTCAATCAGCTTTTTTAAATAGCTGAGTCCAATATCCCTTTATCATGCCTGTAAAAAAGATCGTAGTCCCTTTTTATGAAAAGCTTTCACTGGTATTGGTTGGCCTTATTGCTTTAGCCTACCTGGTAATATTGGGTAAGGACCTGCTCGATCCGTTGATATTCGGCTTTCTGTTTGCGATATTGCTTCTTCCGATATGTAATTTCTTCGAAAAGAAGCTCAAAATGCATCGTAGCTTAGCTTCGTTTTTATCCATATTGCTGCTTATTACTTTTGTAGCAGGTATATTATACCTGGTGGGCTCACAAATATCCAAGCTGGCCGATGACTGGCCAATGCTAAAAAACCAGGTGAGCCAATCGGTAAATGATGTAAGCCGGTGGATACAGGATACCTTCCATGTAAACCTGGATAAGCAGATGGATTATGTGCATAATGCTACCAGCAAGATCATGTCATCGGGCACCGCGGTTGTCGGCACAACCTTTGGCGCCGTATCTTCACTATTGCTTTTCTATTCATTTATAATTGCATTTACATTCCTGATGCTTTTTTACAGGAGGTTATTATTCAATTTCTTGCTCGCAGCTTTTCGCGAAGAATATTCGGTTATTGTATTTGATATTGTAGAAAATGTACAGAAAATATTACGACAATACATTTTAGGCCTTTTGCTTGAAATGTTTATCGTTTCATGCATCGCCTGTACTGCCTTTTGGATAATCGGGATAAAATATGCAGTGCTTTTGGGCCTGATAGTGGGTTTGTTCAATATCATTCCTTATGTGGGTATTTTCACAGCGCTGTTTCTGAGCGCTGCCATCACTTTTGCGACAGGAAATGTCAAAGACGTTTTATATGTGGTTTTAAGTGTGATCGGAATCCATGCAGTAGACTCCAATATTTTACTGCCAATGGTGGTAGGTTCAAAGGTTCGGTTGAATGCCTTAATATCGTTCCTGGGAATTATCATCGGCGAAATGATGTGGGGATTATCTGGCATGTTCCTTGCGATTCCAACCATTGCCATACTGAAAATAATCTTTGACAGAATAGAAAGCCTAAAACCGTGGGGCTTCCTTTTAGGCGGCGAATATGAATATAAGAAGTCGGCCGAAAAGGCAATGAAAACCCAATAATTATCGCACTAATTCCAGCACGCGGATATAAAGTGTGGCGCAGTACGCCGCCAGTACAACCGTGCTTACAACAAGCAGCCAGTTCCAGTCGGGTTTGGTGTATTTTTGAATAGTACAGCCCACGAATAAGGTTACAAACGAGCCTAACAGTATAACCGGAAATATAAATAACCATTTGTGGTTAGTAGCTAAATACAAATGCTGCAGCTTTGATGTATCTGCCTGGAACAAAGGAATGATCGCAAACAGCAACAATAAAAAGAAGAGGCGGGTAACAACTTTGGCAATAAACCGGCTGGTTTTCATGGCAGCAAAGCTAAATAAAATCAATACATCCCTGCATTCAATTTTGAAGGGATCCAATAAAAGGAAAAGAGCTTACTTTTAATGTTCGTCGAGGATATCAATGCAGTTCTTTCCAAGCGAACCTAACCGGGTTGGCAAAGAAGGTATTTGATCATTTTCGTGAATATTTTGATATAGCGTCCTGATCAGGTCAAGCGTATCGTCGTCCGGATCACAGGCCTGCGCTTTTTCCAGGTAGGGCAGACTTTTCAAAACCGCTTTTTTGTATTCGGCGAAAAGGTTATTGTATGCAGGATCACTTTTGGGAGTGATGTATAACTTAAGCTGAATATCTTCTGCGTCCTCGTTATATAAATAGCCCAAAGCCCTTTGTGCCACAAAATAATTGGGTTGAGCGGTCGCAACCTTTTGGTATAGTTCAAGGGCCTTTTTATCCTGATCGTTATCCATATACGCTTTGGCCAGATGATCAAGAAAGCTGATACGTACCTTTGGCGACAATTGGCCTGTATCGGGTAATATCGCTTCACCGATCTGTATTGCACCCATAGCGTCGTCATTAAACCGTGCCAGGTCAAAGTCGCCGAGCTTTGTAGTAAGACTGTCTGTTGTTTGTGCGTTTACTGTTGCCGCAACAAATAATAACAGGAAAAATAAGGCTGCTTTCTTTAACATTTCATCCAAAGATAAAGCACATTAACGCAGTTTGCATTGGCGTAGTGCCTCATCCTGTAGAGATCATGCAGCATCATGGAAAATTATGCCGAGTGTATGCCTGTTTCCGCTGGTTACTTCGCTTACGCCATGTTTCATATTCACGCGATAATGGCCTTTTGAACCTTTTACCGGGCGGAAGTTAGTTGTGAATATTAGAATATCGCCTTTGCCGGGTTTTAACACAATGGCTTTTGATTGTGCCCTTGGCCGCTGTTCTATCAGCACAAATTCACCGCCTTCGTAGGCATTGTCAAGGAACAAAACCATTTGCATCGGGAAGTAGACTTCGCCATACAGATCCTGGTGCAAGGTATTGTAACCGCCTTTACTATAACGTAATATCAATGGCGTTGGCCGTAACTGATCTTGAGCGTGACATTCGTCCAGTAATTCATTCAGTGTAAGCGGAAAGCGGGTATTAATATTGAGAACTTTCATCCAGCCATTGGCAATTGGCGCCAGTTTAGGATATATGCTTTGTCTCAGTTGTTCAATAATTCCCGGTAATGGATAACTGAAATATTTATACTCGCCCTGGCCGAACCGGTAACGCTCCATTGATATGGTTTTGCGATACAGCGAAGGATCATCATAAAGCTTTACAAGACCATCACATTCGGCAGCAGTGAGCACATCATTAACGCGGACATAACCGTTATCATTGAGTTGACCTGCACGACTGCTCCAGTCGAGCAGGTCTATCCTCTCACGCATATCCATGCAATCAAACAGCTATCGCATTAACTCTTGCTGCCTCCCAACCTATCATGGCTGTTTTGCGTGTTGATCCCCAATGATATTGCCCGAATTCCCCGGTTGAACGGATAATCCTATGGCAAGGGATCAGAAAGGCTACAGGGTTATCGCCTACGGCGCTGCCAACTGCCCGGCTGGCGCCGGATAACTGTATTTCTTTCGCTAAAGAGCCATATGTTTCCAGCGAACCCATGGGTATGCGCAGTAAAGCGTCCCAAACTTTAAGCTGAAAAGGCGTGCCTTTAAGATGCAATTTGATGTTAGATAGTTTTGACCAGTCTTTTTGAAAGATGAACAAAGCTTCCTGCTGTATATGGTCAACCACCTGGTTGTAGGTAGCATTTGGAAATTGCAGGTGCAAGGCACTCAGCGCTTCCTGCTGATCATCGGCAAAAGCCAGGTAGCAAATGCCTTTTGCAGTAGACGCGACCAAAATATTCCCGAAAGGACTATCGGCAAAGCTATAATTGATAGTAAGTGTCTTTCCGCCATTTTTATATTCAGCCGGTGTCATTCCTTCGATATTAATGAACAAGTCATGCAGGCGGCCGGTACCCGATAGGCCGGTCTCGAACGCAGCATCAAATAATGTAGCCTGTTTGTCTTTTAATATCCCTTTGGCATAGTCGATACTAAGAAATTGCAAAAATTTTTTCGGACTGATCCCTGCCCAGTCGGTAAACATGCGTTGAAAGTGAAACGGGCTCAGGTTTACCTTTTCAGCTACTTCATCCAGATTGGGCTGTTCCCTGAAATTGAGCCTGATATAATTGATCGCATCTGCGATACGCTGATAGTTGATCGATTCTTGTGTTTCCATTTTAATTCCTTTTGATAACACAAAATTACCCCGGCCTGCAACGCCGTGAAACCCGGAACTTGCTAAGTTGCGTTTAAGGTATGTACAATTAGTTGTCATTACAACTATATTTGCACACCAAAACTTAATCATATATGAAAAAAACACTTATCACATTATTTGCAGTATTCGGTATTTACTCGCTCTCATTTGCGCAGACCAGAAACACAGCTGAAATAGGACTCGATGTCGGTTACAATGCAGCACGGGTAACGTATTCAGAAGGAAACTTAAATACCGATTACACCAGCGGTTTTAACGTTGGCTTTTCAGCCGAATATTTCTTCTCCAACAGATGGGGAATTAAAGGGAAATTGATCTATGACCAGAAAGGTTGGGGTAACGGCTACATCTATGACAATAATAGCGGCACCGAAATAGATGGGGTTAATTTTCATGTAAACTACTTAACCATTCCTGTAATGGCGAACTGGCACTTTGGCCGGACAAGAAACTGGTATTTGAATTTTGGCCCTTACGTGGGCGTTTTATTAAATGCCAGTGAATCAACAAACAGTGGTTACGATGTGAAATCGTTGATTAACACTACCGATTTTGGTCTGGCAGCAGGTATTGGTGTTAAATTTCCGGTATCAGACAGGCTTAAGTTATTTATTGAAGCCGACGGACAAAGCGGTATAACAAATGTATTTAAAGATAGCGGAGGCTCAACCCTTCAGAATGAAAGAT
>JBQCEA010000558.1:0-12293 GCA_051960695.1 Mucilaginibacter sp.
ACCACGACCTGAGCGGTGTGGCTCAAACTATTCTGCGTCAAAGCAGTGCGCTTGAGGCTGGTGACGGCAAAATTGAATTGCAATTATACCAAAGCATTGCAATGCGTGACGGTAAACGTGCAAATAACCCATGGTTACAGGAATTGCCTGATCCGGTATCAAAAGTAACCTGGGAAAACTTTGCCGCAATGTCGCCAACTGATATGAAAAAGCTGGGCATTGAGCAGGGCGATATGCTGAATATCACTGTAAATGGTACTACAATAGTATTGCCGGTGTTGTTGCAGCCAGGCCAAACACAAGGCACCATGTCTGTAGCAGTTGGTTACGGCCGTACTGAGGCTGGCCCGGTAGGCGCAAACGTTGGTAAAAATGCATTCCCTTTCCTTACTTTCACTAACGGAACTTTCCAGGGTAATGCAGTTGCTACTTTCTCGAAGACCGGCGATAACTACATACTCGCACAAACCCAAACACACCACTCTATTGAAGGTCGTAACATCGTTCGCGAAACAACCTTTAATAACTATTTGAAAGATCCGTCTTCAAACAGTGTTGGTGCTGAAACTAAACATAAACCATACGAAAGCTTATGGGACGAATACCAGCATCCGCAGTATAACTGGGTAATGGCTATCGACCTGAACGCTTGTACAGGTTGCGGTGCATGCGTTGTTGCTTGTAACGCTGAAAATAATATACCTGTAGTTGGTAAAGACGAGGTACGCCGCCGTCGGGAAATGCACTGGATCCGTATCGACCGCTACTATAGCTTTAATGAGGATGGCAAATCGGTAACAGAAGAACAGGAAATTTCAACCTTAAAAGACCTGGATAATGTATCGGTGATATACCAGCCAATGCTTTGCCAGCACTGCGATCACGCGACTTGCGAAACAGTTTGTCCGGTATTAGCTACCGTACACTAGAGCGCAGGTTTGAAACACATGGCTGACAACAGTTGTGTAGGTACACGTTATTGCGCAAATAACTGTCCGTATAAAGTTCGTCGCTTTAACTGGTTCAACTACTGGAACGATTCACGTTTCGATAACTACCTGATCAACGAACACACACACTTAGTACTTAACCCGGATGTGGTGACACGTTTCCGTGGTGTAATGGAAAAATGCTCAATGTGTATTCAGCGTATTCAGGCTGGTAAGCTGAAAGCCAAGCTCGAAAAACGTCCGCTGAAAGATGGCGATATCAAAGTTGCATGTCAGCAAACTTGCCCTGCAAATGCTATCATATTCGGAAACAAAAACGATCCAAACTCGGAAGTTTCACAAATGCTGAGAAGCGAAAGGACCTTCTATGTATTAGAAGAGTTGGGCGTAGAACCAGGTATAGGTTACCAGACAAAAGTTAGGAACACTACTGAAATAGAAGCATAAATTATACAAGAGATATTTAGAATATGGCATCTCCTAATGAATCAATAATAAGGGAACCGTTAATTACTGGTGAAAATATTACCTACGCTAAAATAACGGAGGATATTTTAAAGCCGGTAGAAAACATGCCGAACAAAGCGTGGTGGATAGGCTTTACCATATCGTCACTCGGTGCATGCCTTTGGGTATTTGCCGTTTGCTGGACGTTTTGGTTTGGTATAGGTGAATGGGGTTTAAATAAAACAATAGGCTGGGCCTGGGATATCACCGGTTTCGTGTGGTGGGTAGGTATCGGTCACGCCGGAACGCTTATCTCTGCTATCTTGCTGCTGTTCCGTCAGAACTGGCGTAACTCCATCAACCGTTCAGCTGAGGCGATGACGATCTTTGCGGTAATTTGTGCTGCTACTTACGTTGTATCGCACATGGGCCGTCCATGGTTAGCATACTGGCCGCTTCCGCTGCCAAACCAATTTGGTTCGCTATGGGGTAACTTCAACTCTCCGCTGGTATGGGACGTGTTCGCGATCTCGACATATTTCTCTGTATCATTAGTATTCTGGTATACTGGTTTGCTTCCTGACCTTGCATCTATCCGTGACCGTGCTACTGGTATCCGCCGCAGAATATATTCAGTTTGCTCTTTCGGTTGGACAGGTTCAGTAAAGACCTGGCAGCGTTTTGAAACTGTATCGCTGATCCTGGCAGGCGTTTCAACCCCACTGGTACTTTCGGTACACACGATAGTATCCATGGACTTTGCAACTTCACTGGAACCCGGATGGCATACTACAATATTCCCACCTTACTTCGTTGCCGGAGCTATCTTCTCAGGTTTCGCCATGGTGCAAACGCTGTTGCTGATAGTACGTAAAGTATTAGGCCTGGAGAATTACATCACTATGTTCCACATCGAGTCAATGAACAAGATCATCCTGTTAACAGGATCAATTGTAGGTGTGGCTTATCTTACTGAATTCTTTATCGCTTACTATTCAGGCGGCGAATATGAACAATATACATTCCTTAACAGGTTCATTGGGCCATACTGGTGGGCTGGCTGTATGATGTACGGCTGTAACGTACTGATGACCCAGTTAATGTGGTTCAAGAAGATCAGGACCAACATCCCGGTATCATGGATACTTTCTATAGTGGTAAACATTGGTATGTGGTTCGAGCGTTTCGTGATCATCGTTGTATCACTGCACCGCGACTTTATCCCATCAAGCTGGGCAATGTTTTATCCAACCTGGGTTGATATGAGCGTGTTCATCGGTTCTATCGGTTTGTTCTTTACCATGTTCCTATTGTTCATCCGTGTATTCCCTTCAATAGCCATTGCCGAAGTGAAACTGTTACTGAAGAGCTCAAGCGAGCAGGCTAAGAAGAAGTTACTGGCTGAAGGTCATGTTGATCCTGAACAAGCCGAGTTCTATAAAGAGTCATTAACCAAATTCGACAGTGTTGAGCTGTCAGCATATGAGAAATAAGAATGAGCAGCACTAAGTTTATATTGGGCCTTTTTGATGATCCTGATGTGATGATGCACGGGATAGACAAATTACAGAAGAACAGTGTTCCGATCTATGACGTGTATACGCCAATGCCTGTACACGGTATAGATGAAAAACTGGGAATAAAGCCATCACGTTTAGGTTATGCTGCATTTATGTTCGGCTGCCTGGGTGGTACAACTATTTTTACCATCATTTATTACACGCTGGTACATGACTGGCCAATGAATATCGGTGGTAAACCAGCTTTCACAGTACCGAACTTTATCCCGGCTACCTTTGAATGGACAGTATTGTTCACCGCATTTGGTATGACCATAACTTTCTTCTTCGCCACGCACCTTTTCCCTGGTCGTGCGCCAAGGGTGATGGACCTTCGCGCTACTGACGACCGTTTTATTATCGCCATTGATGCAAAAGGCAATGTATCACACGAAGAAGTTACTAATTTATTAAAAGAAGCCGGGGCGGTAGAAGTAAAGCATAACGATAGAAAATATGTTAGCTATGAATAAAATAAAAATATTGGGTGTTGCAGCTGTTGCTATAGCGGTTACTGCAGTAGTTACCTCGTGCAAGGATAAAAGAAGCACCGGGTGGGAATACGCTCCCAATATGTATGAGCATATTGCGTATGAAGCGGATCAGGCAAATCCGAATTTTAAAAACGGTATAACCGCGCAAAAACCACCTGCCGGTACTATTCCGGTTGGGTTTACACCATTTGATTATCCTAATACTAAGGATGGCTATGAAAAAGCAGGTGCTGAAGTAAAAAGCCCACTGCCACAAACCCCAGAAAACTTTGCCGAAGGTAAGGTTCTGTTCGAGCACTTTTGCTCACCTTGCCACGGTTTAAGCGGCCAGGGTAATGGTTTGGTAGTGCAGCATGGTTTTCCAGCTCCGCCATCATACTCTAAAGGGCAATCATCACGCGGTGGCAATATGAAAGACCTTACCGATGGTAAAATATACCATACTATAACCTATGGTGTTAACGCAATGGGTTCATATGCTTCGCAGCTTGCACCTGAGGAGCGCTGGAAAGTAATTATGTACGTACACCATTTACAAACTTTATAGAATTATAATTTAAATGAAGACTCATTATAGTTTTGACGAGCAATACCAGTTCACGGGTAAAGTAAAAACCTGGAGCCTGATTGCTATTGTTATAGGTGTTATTACAATATTATCTGGTTTTTTAACCAGCTATAAGCAGGAGAACTTCTCAAACCTGTTGATCATGGGTTATTACTTTGCCTGTGTATGCTGTGCGGGTATAATGTTTTGTGCCATACAATATGCGGCACAGGCTGGCTGGTCGGCATCGATATTGCGTATACCACAGGCGTTTGGTAAGATATTACCGATAGCTTCAGTAATCCTGGTACTTATTGTAATACTCGGTCTGTTCACTACACACAATGTAGTTGATGAGAATGGTATAAAAAACGTTGAACCTTACCTGTATGCACGCTGGGCTACCCATGACCTGCTTGTTAAGGGCAGCGGTATATATGACCCTGTTATTTATGCCAAATCAGGCTTCCTGAACATTCCTTTCTTCTTGATAAGGATGATTGGTATGCTGATCTGCTATAGCATATTTGGCTGGTTACTTTACAAATATTCAACCAGGGAAGACGAAGTAGGCGGAATGAAATTTTATAACAAGAGTTTCACTATTTCGGCCGTATTCCTGGTATTATTTGGTTTTAGCGTTCCTGTATTTGCTTTTGATACTATGATGTCATTAGAAGCACGTTGGTTCTCTACTATGTTCGGCTGGTATAACCTGGCTGGTTTATGGGTGAGCGGCCTTGCAGTAATGACCATTGTGATGATCTATCTGCGCAAAGCTGGTTACTTGCCGTGGATCACTGAAGATCACCTCCATAACATGGGCTTGTTCATGTTCGCATTCTCTGTGTTCTGGACTTATACCTGGTTTGCCCAGTTCCTGTTAACTTATTATGCTAACATTCCTGAAGAAGCTGCTTATTTCTATATCAGGTGGGAACCACAGTTTATGCCATGGTTCTGGCTCAATATCGGTATCAACTTTGGTGCGCCGCTGTTGATCCTGATGTCACGCGACTCAAAACGTTACGTAGGTACGGTGAAAACGATGGCTATTATCCTGGTGCTTGGTCACTGGCTGGATTACTGGCAAATGGTTATGCCAGGTACAGTTGGCCCTAAAGAGCACTGGTATACAGAAATTGGCTGGGTTGAAGCTGGTGTGTTTATCGGGTTTGCAGGTTTGTTCACCTTTGTGTTGCTAAGTGCGCTGAGCAAGTTCAAATCGCTGATACCGAAAAAACACCCGTTCTTGCAAGAGAGCTTACATCATCACATATAATAATTACTAAATTTGCAACCTGATATAGAATACCAAACGAAATATTAAAATGGGATTCAAAAAATTAATAAACGGCGGAGCCCTCTTGAACATCTCTAAGAACAATCCATCCGTGAAAAATTCTAAAAAATTACTCTCACTCGTGGCTGCATTTGTGCTGTTCGGAACCCATGCGGTAATGGCGCAGGAGGCCAGTACTAACGCCGCTGCCGACGCATCGGCGCAGAAAAGTGAAATGTGGGCAGGAGTAGGCTATTACGTACTTCTTTTCTTGCTGGCATGTGTTGTGATAGCTGTAATAGGTAAAATATTACGGGTATATGATCTTACACTGCAAATGCAGGGTAAAAAGGGACTTAACTGGAATAATGTACTCGGTGTAGTGTGTTTACTCTTCCTGCTGGTTGGTTTATACGGCGCTTACTGGTCATTGACGGTACAGGGTAGCATGATCCTTCCAGAAGCAGCTTCGGCACATGGCGGCAAAATAGATATGATGTTTTGGGTCACTACTGCCATTACATTGTTTGTATTCTTTATCACCCAAATATTACTGTTCAGCTTCGCATTTGCATACCGTGGCTCAGATAAACGTAAAGGTTACTATTATCCGCATAATAATACCATTGAGAAGATATGGACCATTATCCCAGCCATTGTACTAACCATACTGGTTGTGTTTGGCTTCTTTACCTGGCGTGAGGTTACCAATACAGCTGAGAAAAAAGGCGATTTGAATATCGAGATCACCGGTCACCAATTCTCATGGGAACTGCGTTACCCTGGTAAAGACGGTAAGTTAGGAGGCATAAATTTCCAACTATATTCAGCCAACAATATTTTAGGTATAGACTATAAAGACAAGAACAGCTATGATGATCAGAAGGCAGATACTTTGGTATTGCCGGTAAACAGGTCTATCAGGCTTAATATTCATGCCCAGGATGTGATCCATAGCGTTTACTTGCCGCACTTCAGGGTGCAGATGAACGCCGTACCGGGCCTGCCAACTTTCTTTAAGTTTACGCCGACCATTACAACAGCACAAATGCGTGCCAAGCTGGATAATCCGAATTTTGAATACCTGTTATATTGCAACAAAATATGCGGAGGCGGCCACTATAATATGCAAAAAGTTGTACGTGTAGTTACTGAGGCTGAATATCAGGATTGGATATCAAGGCAAAAACCTTACCTGACCGATCAGTTGAAACAGGAGTTACATCTTGCCGATGCAGGTCAGCAAAAAAGCGGTTCACAAAACAGGTTAGCATTAAATAATTAATAAGGATAGCGACTATGTCAACATTATCAGTTCACGATCATGAAGTGTCACACAATGATCACGGTCACGAACACCATCACCACGATTCTTTTATAACTAAATACATCTTTAGCCAGGATCATAAAATGATCGGCAGGCAATTCCTGATAACAGGGATTACTATGGCTGTTATTGCGATGATACTATCGATCCTTTTCAGGATCCAGTTAGCATATCCTGATAAGAGCTTTCCGTTCCTTGAGACATTATTGGGCCGTTTTGCTCCCGGAGGCCGTCTTGATCCGGAGTTTTATCTGTCATTGGTAACCATCCACGGTACCATTATGGTATTCTTTGTATTAACTGCCGGCTTGAGCGGTACTTTCAGTAACCTGCTTATCCCATTACAGGTAGGTGCACGTGATATGGCATCCCCATTCATCAATATGCTTTCATACTGGTTTTTCCTCACTGCCTGTGTGATCATGCTTTCATCATTCTTCATACAGAAAGGCCCTGCCGGAGCAGGATGGACTATCTATCCACCACTTTCGGCTTTGCCAAAAGCGATGAAAGGTTCTGATATGGGTATGACCTTGTGGCTCATCAGTATGGTTTTCTTTATCGCTTCATCTCTGATGGGTGGTATAAACTATGTGAGTACCGTATTGAATATGCGTACCAAAGGCATGGACCTTTGGAAAATGCCGCTTACAGTTTGGTCATTCTTCTTAACAGCTATCCTGGGTATCTTATCATTCCCTGTGTTAGTTGCAGGTGTGGTACTGTTAATATTTGACCGTAGTTTCGGAACCAGCTTCTATTTATCTGATATTGTATTAAATGGTAAAATAATGCCTTACGAAGGTGGTAGCCCTATCTTGTTCCAGCACTTGTTCTGGTTCCTGGGTCTCCCTGAGTTGTATATCGTTATTATGCCGGCGATGGGTATAGCATCAGAGGTTATCTCGGTTAACTCACGTAAGCCGGTCTTCGGTTACCATGCAATGGTTTACTCACTTATTGGTATTACTACGCTGTCGTTCATCGTATGGGGCCACCACATGTTTGTTACTGGTATGAACCCGTTCCTTGGCGGTGTGTTCATGATCACTACGCTGATCATTGCAGTACCATCAGCGGTAAAAACATTTAACTGGCTTGCTACGATTTGGCGCGGTAACATACGGTTCACACCGGCTATGCTTTTCGCTATAGGCATGGTATCATTCTTTATCTCAGGTGGTGTAACCGGTATCTTCTTAGGTAACTCTGCATTGGATATCAACCTGCACGATACGTACTTCGTTGTAGCACACTTCCACCTGGTAATGGGTTCGGCAGCTATCTTCGGCATGCTTGCCGGTGTTTATCACTGGTATCCAAAATTATTCCCGGGCCGCCTGATGGACGAAAAATTAGGATACCTGCACTTCTGGATTACCTTCATTTGTGCATACCTGGTATTCTTCCCAATGCACTTCATGGGCCTGGATGGCGTTCCACGTCGTTACTATGCCATGACTGCATTCCCATCATTCAACAGGTGGTTGTCGGTAAACACATTTATTACATGGTCGGCTATTACTGCTGCTCTGGCGCAGGTTGCTTTCCTGTATAACTTTATCACTTCTATGTTCTTCGGTAAAAAATCGTCACAGAACCCGTGGAATGCGAACACTCTTGAATGGACTGCCCCAATGGAACATATTCACGGTAACTGGCCAGGTGAAATACCAACAGTTTATCGTTGGCCTTACGATTATAGCAAGCCGGGACATGACACTGACTTTATACCTCAGACAGTGCCATTCTCTGAAACTATGAGCTCAAATCTGCCTCATGATTTCGAAGATAATCCTGCCGGGCTTGAGCAGTATAATGAGTGGGCTAAGACTCAAAAATCAAGCGAAGGAGTAAAGTAACAATTTACTGCTCCGTTCTTTTTAGGGTAACTGTTATAAGTGTTGGGTTCTGAGTATCGGGTTTGAGTTTTGATCAAAGGTGAAAAGATACCTCTGCTTAAAGCTCAGAATCCACAACTCAAAACTTAGAACTTAAAAACAGCTACCCTAAGTTTTTTTAATACTTAAATGAATAAAACTGCATCTCAGAACAGATTCCAGAAGATTAATTTAATCTCGATAGTTCTGCTTTTTCTTTTGATATTGGCCGGAGGGGTTGTACGCAGTACAGGTTCAGGAATGGGATGCCCTGACTGGCCAAAATGTTTTGGTTGTTTAGTGCCACCCACCAATGTATCCCAGCTTCCGAAAGATTACAAGCAAAAATATGTTGCGGGCCGCAAAGCTAAGAACGAAAGATTCGCTAAAACACTTGACCACCTGGGTTATAACGATCTTGCGAAACGCTTAAGAGAAGATAAGTCAATTCTGATACCGGAAGAATTTAATCCGGCTAAAACCTGGACAGAATATGTAAACCGTCTTATTGGCGCTTCAACAGGGATTTTATTATTGCTGACAGCCATATTTTCATTCGCATGGTGGGGCAAAAGCAAGCTGATCGTTTTCCTGAGTGTAATTAATCTGATATTGGTAGGCTTCCAGGGATGGCTGGGTTCTATAGTGGTATCAAGCAATTTAGTAGCATGGATAGTAACTGTGCACATGCTGCTGGCATTGGCCATACTGGCTATCAGTATTTACACGTACCATGTATCTAAAGTATATGGTAAACCTACTATTAAAACCAAGCCTGTTATTTATGCAGTTACAATCATCGTACTTATATTAAGTACTATCCAGATCACTGTAGGTACCGAAGTTAGGGAACGTATTGACGATGTTGCAACCCGGCTAAGCCGCTATCGTGATGGATGGGTGAACAGTGTAGGCCAGATATTTTTAGAACACCGGGATATGGCCTTGCTGGTATTATTCGCCAATGTGATGCTTTACGCGCTTATTCGCAGGCACTTTAACAGGCATTCCGTTCAGCAGCAGTTGATGAGCTTTACCTTCCTGATCATTATGCTGCAAATAGTGAGCGGTATAATACTGTCATATCTTTCATTGCCGCCATTTGCGCAAACTGTACACGTATTGTTTGCCAGCTTTATGTTTGGCGCGCAGTTTTATCTTTTGCTGAACCTTTACCGTTCGGCTAATTATGCGGAGGTGCGCCGATGAGTTGGAAGGATTTTTCTAAGCTGGTCAAGTTCAGGCTAACATTCCTGGTCGTCTTTTCAGCGTCCGTAACATTCCTTATCGGTAGCAAAGCCAATACAGCCGAAGGTGGTGTTATCAACTGGAAACACTGGGGCATGCTGATCGTTGGCGGCTTTTTAGTGACCGGTGCTGCGAATTGCTTCAACGAGATCATTGAGAAGGATTATGACAAGCTAATGAAGCGGACCAAAGACCGTCCTATCCCGGCAGGGCACTTAACGACTGGTCAGGCCTTAATATCGGGTATCCTGATGGCTTTAGCAGGTACATACTTATTAGGCAGCCTGAATTTACCTACAGGATTGCTTTCAGTATTTTCGATACTATTCTATGCTTTTGCTTACACTCCGCTGAAGCGTATATCGCCCATTGCAGTATTTGTGGGCGCTATTCCAGGGGCATTGCCTCCACTGATCGGTTATGTGGCAGGTTATGGCACCATTGATGAAATAGCATTGATCGTTTTCGGAATACAGTTTGTATGGCAGTTTCCGCATTTCTGGGCCATTGCCTGGGTGCTGGATGATGATTATAAACTGGCAGGTTTCCGCTTATTGCCAACCGGGAAAAGAGATACCGGAAGTGCATTATGGACGTTTATAAGCACCCTTATCCTGGTACCTGTAAGTTTACTGCCTACTTTTTATCATTATGGCGGTTACTGGGTAGGCGGGGTATCGTTAATATGCAGTTTAGTATTTTTGTACCTGGCAATTATGCTTTTAATAAAGCAGGATATTAAATCGGCGCGAAAAGTTATGTTCGCATCGTTTTTTTATCTGCCGGTGGTACAGTTAATGTTTTTGTTTGATTTTTTAGGAAAGTGAAATGACGGCTCAGATACAACAGGAAAAAGACAGGTTAAACCTGGCGCCCAAAAAATTTAATATGTGGTTATTCATATTTACCTCATTTATGTTTTTTGCTGCGCTTACCAGTGGTTTTATCGTATATGTAGGCGGCAAGGGGCATGCCTTAAATGTGATACTGCCAAGTGCGTTTATGTACAGCACAACTATTATTGTCATCAGCAGTGTTACCTTGTTTTTTGCATCAAGGGCAGCTAAAAAGCTCGAAATAGCGAAACAGCGTTTGTTTTTATGGCTTACCATGGCCTTAGGTGTGGCATTTTTTGCCGTGCAGGTATACGGCTGGTATATCCTTACCTATAAAATGGGTATATTTTTTATCAATCCCAACGCATCAAGATCATTCCTGTACATCTTTACCGGAATGCACCTGATACACATTATTGCAGGTTTGCTGTTATTACTGAATGTATTGATCAGCACATATCGAAACAAACCGCAGGCGATAAACTTATATAAGATGGAGATGTCTTCAATATTTTGGCATTTTGTCGATATTATATGGATTTATCTATATGTTTTTTTACTTTTGAACCAGAATTAATAACCCAATAACATAGTACAAATGAGTACATCTGTATCACAAATAGACGAAGTTAAATCAACACCCTGGTCTGGGGGCAGATCGCCATTTTCTGTTGAATATGGCAAAATGATGATGTGGTTCTTCCTGCTTTCGGACGCATTCACATTTTCTTCATTACTGATCTCTTACGGCGCTTTGCGTTTTAGCTCAAGCGCATGGCCGGCACCAGATATTGTTTTCAAGGCTTTCCCTTATGTGAGCGAAAATGCACCGCTGGTATTTGTGGGTTTAATGACCTTTATCCTTATCATGAGTTCCGTTACCATGGTATTGGCTGTTGAAGCCGGTCACCGTAACTCGAAGAAAGAAGTGGTAATGTGGATGATATTCACCATCATTGGTGGTTTAATGTTCCTGGGTTGCCAGGCGTTGGAATGGACACACTTACATGGCGAAGGTTTTTGGTGGGGTAGTGTGCCGAAATATGAAGAACTGAAACATTTTTATAACACTAATGCGGCGCCGGCGGTAATAACAACGTATGGCCACCAGTTTGCTAACTTATTCTTTACCATAACCGGTTTCCATGGTTTCCACGTATTTAGCGGGGTTATCATTAATATAATTATCACCGTTAACGTGCTGATGGGTACTTACGAAAAACGCGGCAGCTATTTAATGGTTGAAAAAGTTGGCCTTTACTGGCACTTTGTAGATCTTGTTTGGGTATTTGTGTTCACCTTCTTTTACTTAGTTTAAAATTAACCCTATGTCATCAGAGCATTCAAATGTAGCCCATGTGGAAGAGCATGAGCATGATACCATGACCAAGAGGAAAATATGGAATGTTTTCTTCATATTATTGGCCATAACCTGTGTTGAGTTCATTATAGCATTATACCTGGTTCCCAACGGTATATTGCCTATACATGTAGCCAACCCTGTTTATATCGTTTTAACATTATTTAAAGCTTTCTATATAGTTGCATACTTTATGCACCTTAAATTCGAAAAAGTGGGTTTAGTATTTGCTATAGTAGTGCCGGTATTATTTATCATCGGATTGATCCTGGTATTGACCAACGAAAGTCATCACTGGGTTGATTTGAGAATGTAATGCGCCAAATTAGCTTAATAAAAAAGTTTGTGATCCTGGTATTTATA
>JBQCEA010000559.1:0-3069 GCA_051960695.1 Mucilaginibacter sp.
TGAAGCTGTTAAACAGCAATGATGTAAAATCATAAGCCTTCGTTCGCAATACGGCATTTTGTACCGAGTAATAATTACTCATGGTATTGTTCTTGGTATACATTACGCCCAGGTTGGTACTGAATAATTGCACAGCCGGGTTGCCGCTCATGAGCGAAAGATCAGCTTCATTACCAAAATTGTAAAACTGTTTGCCATATATCTCAAGGTCATCAATACGTTCGTACGACGAAAGGAAATAAAGCCTGTAGCGCTGATATTCCTGGTCGGGGTTGTCTATTTGGGCATAGCAGTTTTGCAAAAAGTCCTGCACAGCTTTATCATTAAACACCTGGTATATGGTGGCATTGGCAGATGGTTTCCACCGGATCAATGAAAGCCGGGCTTTAAATTCAAGCTCGGCGGTATTATTCACTCTTAGCGAATCGAACATCCGTGCCAGGAAGTATGCCAGCTGCACATTGGCCATGCCTTGATGGGATGTATTTACCATGCTGTATAAACTATCCTGAATGGTGAGATAATTTTCGCTGTTATTCCAAAATGATGGCTCAAGCGGAGGGACCAGCAACCGGTTAGTTTTAGTGTCCACAAACAAAAAAGTGCCTAAAGGATAAACATTCTGAAAATTATTTTCGAGCATAGACATGCTGCTCATGGAAGTTGAATCCATTTTAAGCAGAAAGTTCAACACCTTATTGTGTTCAAGCTTTATACTCAGGTTTTCGAGCGATTCAAAGCTGGTATTTTGCTTTTGTGGAATTACAATAGGTATATAAGCAACAGTATTTTTATTGGCTTTTAAGAAGGAAAAATCTTTCCGTACAACAATAGAAGTTTGGTCCTCAGCATCCTGCCCATAAAATGCTATTGTATCGTCTTTACTCAGCGATACACCCTTTATTCTTTCTTCGCCGGCTCCCAATTTGAGAAGTGCCTTTACCTTAAAATTGCCCGACTTTTTACTGATCTTGTAAAAGACAGACACACTGCCTTTGGTTGTATTCTTGATCTTGAACTTAAAGCCTTCGGCATTCACCGATGATGGTTTGAGAGAAAAAAGAAAGCATGCAATGAGTAAAAATGATGCGCTTAATACTTTTTTAGATATAGTCAGCCGGGCAAATGGAGAAACCAGCCCATCTGTTTGCAGAAGTTTATTAATCATTTTAGTATAAGTTATTCACAAGGGTATGTGACAACTATAACGTGGCTTTGCAAACTTTAGTTTAGATGGATTTTCAAAAACTAAATTATTAATGTTCGCGGGGCTCAAGAAACCCCGCGAACAAAATATTAAGCAGTTTTTACTTGTTCAACTCTTCGCCAGAAATAATAAACTATGAACAAGATCACCAGCATGATTAATGGAACTATCAAAATGCCAATATTATCACCAACAGCAGCTTTTGAAAAAGCAGCACCGATAAACACAAAGGCAAAACCGGCAAACGCCCATTCTTTGATGAGCCTGAACCGGGTTTGAAGCAGGGCTACAACTCCTAATAATTTCAATATGCTCAGGAAGGTCATCAGGTAAAGCGGGTATCCTAAATGCTGCATTCCGTCAATACCTGCCTGGGCTTTTGCCAAACCGCCGCCTGCATCAGCTGCCGCTGACAGGCAGAATAATACGGTCAATACCCAGTAAACTATCTTAACGGTTTTTGATTTCATGATGGGCTGATTATTGTTTGGCATTAGGGTCAAAATTGATCATCCAGCGCATACCGAATTTATCAGTAAACATGCCGAAATAGGCACCCCAAAACTCTTTTTTATAGGGTGTTTCTATATTGCCACCGACTGACAGGCCATTGAAAAAGCGCTGTGCTTCCTCGTCACTTGTAGCATTTATACACATGCTGAAGTTATTGCCGGGTTTTATTACCTGCCCCATTGATTCAACGAAGTCGGTGGCCATCAGTACAACGCCGTTGCCTACAGGCAAGGCAATGTGCATGATCTTTTGCTGATCTTCGGGTGACATTTTATCACCGACAGGAGCGTCTTTAAAACGCATAAGTCCGGAAAATTCTCCACCAAAAACTGATCTGTAAAAATTGAAAGCTTCTTCGGTATTACCGTTAAAGTTCAAATACGGATTTACAATTGCCATAGCTATATGATTTTAATTGGTTATTAATAAAATTAGTTAATTGTCTCTGAAATAGGATGGTTAGCAATGTTTTTTAATTGATGGATATGCCGCCGAGTGTGCACAAGCACAAAATATAATAGTTCTTTTTTCGAAAGCGTTCCCAGTGTCGGCATTTCAAAAGTGACGCATATCTGGTTCAGGTCATCTGAGTCGGCAGTTTTTACAAGCTCATCAAAAGTATTGGTTAATGCCATGATCAGCTCATGTTTATCTTTTCCCTTATTGGTGGGCAGAACAAAGTCAGGCGATTTCATTTTTACATCAAAGTTCAGGAAAACATCACCCAGCAGTTTAATGTGTTGTTCGGGATCGCGGAAGGCTGTTTTAGCTTCGCCTTTTAATGCAGAAGAGACGCCTGATGCAGAGATCAAAATATGTTCAGCCACTTGTCCGGGAGTCCAGCTGCCTTCAAAAGGGACGATATTGATAACCCCATCGCTAAATGCATTAAGCACTTTCAATAGTTCGTTTTTGGTTTCAAGCAATTCCTTTGACAGATCGTTTCTCATTTTTATTTTGTTTAACTGATTGAATAATGCCAAATTAGTGTCAATAATCAGGTTATAAAACGCTCAAATACGACAATCTGAAGGGTTGTTTGCGACAAGATCTCAACTTAACTTTTAACAATGAAAACAGTAACTATCCTGGTGCCCGAAAGCGCTGTTTTGCAGGGTGTAGCTGATCCCCGGTATTTATTTACAGCTGTTAATGAATTTTTAAAAAGTGCGGGAAAGCCGCCATTATTTAATGTGCAGTTGGTTGGCCTGAGTAAAGAAGTTATGTTCAATGGCGGAACGTTTTCCATTCATACTGATCTGCTGCTTGATGAGGCCAAAAAGAGCGACCTGGTAATTGTCCCGCCACTTAGCGGCGATCTGCCTGCTGCAATAAAACTGAATGAAGCG
>JBQCEA010000560.1:0-2365 GCA_051960695.1 Mucilaginibacter sp.
CAGAACTACTTTGTGAATAATACCTTATCCGGAAATAAGAATCTTGTTTACTTTCCTACAACAAACCCACCATATTTCACTATTGAGAATAACATTGTTTATAATTCGGGCTCATATCAATTCGTAAACTGGTCATGGGCTGCTAAGCCGGCAACACTTACGATGGATTATAACTTATATTACCAGGATACCGGTAACGTTGGCACAAACACCGGTTGGGCATTAATTTCTGGACGACCATTGACCTTTGTACAAAGTTTGGGCTTAGAACTACATAGTAAAGTAGCCAATCCATTTTTTATAAGTGCTTCTTCTAACAATTACCATTTGCAAAGTGGCTCACCTGCTATATCAGCCGGCGTAAACGTTGGGTTGCCATTTACCGGTACCGCTCCGGACTGCGGTGCCTATCCCTATGCAACACCGTCTGCAAGTGGTACAACTGCTACTCCTGCAACCCCTGTAAAACCGGCAAATCCGTCGACACAGTCAGGAACACCGGTGGTTTATTAGTCATATTTTTTCAAGATCAGTAATAAATCCTTGTTTTTTTGTTTTTTGCCGGAAGCAGATCTTCCGGCAATTTTTTTGTATCTGATTTCTCTAAATGATCTCAATTTAATTGGCTATATTTTAGATGTTTATTGAGGTTATATAATGTTAAAAAGGTTAAAAATAAACATTTAAAAATGGCCATAGCTTGCTTCTAAAACATCGCATTGTCATAAAGCCTAAAAAATGTGGAAAACTTTTTTCTTATTTATAAGTTACTAATTATCACTTTATTATAAAAACTTATTTTAAGTAGGCGCCAAAAAAAACACAGTTTTTCGGGGAACTTGGGGCTTCAAAAATCGTAAGAAATGGCTGTTTGAAAAGCAGCGTTTTGAAAGTTTTTTTATATAGAATTATACTACTTTGTTTAGTACCCCTAATGTTTGCAAGTCGCTCCTTCGGCGCAACCTACGATTGGGTAGGAGCAAGCTCAACAAGTGGTGTATGCAACTGGAACAACAAGCTGAACTGGCAGGTAGGTGGAGTTGCAGCAACTTCGGTACCAGGTGCAACTGACATTGTTCGTATTGGTGTTAATGCTTTTACCAACAATCCCACTATTACCGATGCAGAATCTTGTGCATCCATTGTACTGGGTGTTTACAACAATCTTACTCTTACAGTTAATGGCTCATTAACAGTAAGTGGTGACATTACCCAAAATAATGACCCCAATTATTTTCAAACCACTACTTTAGCTGGGACAGGTAGTATTACTTGTAATAACTTTAATCTGGGGGATAATACTCGTCCAAGTGCTGCCACCGGCGTTGTGGTCAAAGTTAGCAGCCAGATTAACCAATTAACCATTAATGGTAATTTAACGCTGAATGCAACAGGAAATACAACTAACGATGGTATAGATTATCCTTTCTTTTCACTGGATGCTAATAAGTTGACGCTTTATGGTCAGATATATACCACCACCTATGGAAATCCTTTAGCAAATGGTGTGCATATCCCAACATATCCGGGTTTAGGCTTATTCCAAATGGATTCTTTTACCGCTTCAACTACTCTTGAATTACTAAATAATAATCCAGTTGTAACACCGATCACGACAGGATTTACTGTTGATTTTACTAATAATGGCTCGGGAGCAGGTACTGTAATTTATGATGCACCCTCAGGTACGCAAATTGTTTATACTACTGCCAATACCGGGCTCGGTATTTATAACTACAATTATGATTATATTACATTTGGTGGTGGCAGTACTAAACAGATCAACGGAGGTGCATTAACAATTGGACACGATCTGACAACAGGTGGTACCGGCGCTATAGATCTAAAAACTAATAATCCTGCCCTCACCATTTCTGGAAATTGGATCAACAGTACTGATGTAACTCAAGGATCAGGTACCATTGCTCTGACCGGTGCATTACAGAACAATAGCGGAACGATCACTTTTGGTTCGGGCACGTTTGCCATTACAGGTGCATTTCAGAATACTGGTGGCACTGTTAAATGCGGAACAGGAAATATAACTTTTAAAGGTAATTATCTAAATAAAGGCACATTTGCCGCTGGAACCGGAATGATTTATTTTTCGGGTACAGCTCAAACCCTGGTTGATAGTAGTGCAACCGGTACTACCTTTAAACAGGTTACATTTAATGGAGGCACCGCTATTATGAGCGCAGGCGTTAATAATTTCGCGGTATCAAGCACCGGCGTCCTTACTATGATAAGTCCGGCAGTATTAATTGCCGGAACCTCATCCGCAGCTTATCTTACTTTAAATTCAGATTCTACGGGTTCAGCAACAATAGCTCCTATACCGGTATCATCATCAATTACAGGTAAT
>JBQCEA010000561.1:0-4750 GCA_051960695.1 Mucilaginibacter sp.
CTCTACCATTTTTAACGCCCCCATTTACCAGAACTATGGCAAGCTGATCGCCAATAAGCAATATGAGCCTGTGGGCTTTAAAGCCAAATTAGGCTACAAGGATGCACGGCTGGCCTTTAAACTGGCACAGCAAAGTGAAACACCTATGCCAATGGGTACATTGATCCACAACCGATTGTTGAGCGCTTTAGCCAAAGGATTAGGCGACAGGGATTGGGTTGAAGCGGTTGGGCGCGGCGTAGGTGATGATGCCGGCGTTTAACACCGTAAAATGTGATCAAACACCATAAAACACCTGGTTCGCTTTCTCCAATGAAGACAGATCAGGTGTTTTGGCAAATATCCCGAACACAGAAGCACCGCTTCCGCTCATACTGGCATAAATAGCGCCTGCATCATACAAGGCAGCCTTTGCACCACGTATATCCGGATGATTCTTAAAGACCGACTCCTCAAAATCATTTCGGATATGATTTTTCCATTCCTTAACAGGCATTTCAATAAGCTCCTGTAGTGAATGCTGCGGAATTGCGGGCCTAACACCGCGGTAGGCTTCAGAAGTGGACACATGCGCCTGAGGCATTACCAAAGCAATGCAATAATCAGACAGGTCCAAACTGATGGAATTAAACTTATCCCCTTTCTCGTAGGCAAACACAGGCTTGCTATCAATGAAAAAGGCACAGTCGGCGCCCAACTGCCGGGCATAGTCCAGCATTTGATCTGTGCTCAATTGCAAACCGAATTGTTTATTTATCAATTTGATAAAAAAAGCAGCATTCGCCGAGCCTCCGCCCAGCCCCGCTCCTATCGGTACATGTTTATGCAGATGAATATTTACGAAAGGGATGTCATAATCCTTTTTGATAAGATGATAGGCTTTTACGCAAAGATTATCCTCTACGCGGCCAGGTATACCCAATCCTGATGAATTAAAATTCAACGCATCAGCCGGAATAGCTTCCAGTGCATCATATATTTTTATCGGGTAAAAAACCGTTTCTATGTTATGGTAACCATCGGGCCGGCGTGCGGTTATATTAATACCGATGTTGATCTTGGCGTTTGGAAATACGATCATTCAGATTGATTAACACGGCGTGTATTTTTGCACATCCGTAGGATACCAAAAATAGATTATTTTTATTTGTATTGTGAAGTTGGATTAAGTTAAGTGAGTCGATTATGTTGACTAAGTTGACATCAAACTATCAAAACTCAATCAACCATTTAACACAATCAACTTAATCAACTAAAGAGAATGAAACAATACCTCGATTTGATGCGGCATGTGCTGGAGAATGGCACGCAAAAACACGACCGTACCGGCACCGGCACCCTGAGCGTGTTTGGATACCAGATGCGTTTTAACCTGCAGGATGGTTTTCCGCTGGTTACCACCAAAAAGCTGCATTTGAAATCAATCATACATGAGCTGATATGGTTTTTGAAGGGCGATACCAACATTGCTTACCTCAAAGAGAACGGCGTGCGCATCTGGGACGAATGGGCCGATGAACAAGGAAACCTCGGACCGGTATATGGCTACCAATGGCGTAGCTGGCCTACACCTGATGGCGGTCATATTGATCAGATAAGCCAGGTGGTAAACATGATCAAAAAGAATCCCGATTCTCGCAGACTGATCGTTTCAGCATGGAACGTTGCCGACGTGGAAAATATGGCCCTCCCACCCTGTCATAGCTTGTTCCAGTTTTATGTAGCTGATGGCAAACTCTCATGCCAGTTATATCAGCGCAGCGCGGATATATTTTTGGGTGTACCCTTTAACATTGCATCCTATGCGTTGCTCACCATGATGGTAGCACAAGTATGCGACCTGCAATACGGCGACTTCATCCATACCTTCGGCGATGCCCATTTGTATAACAACCATATCGAACAGGCTAATTTACAGCTTAGCCGTGAACCGCGTCCGCTGCCGACCATGAGGATAAATCCTGATGTAAAAGATATCTTCCAGTTTAAATACGAAGATTTCACTTTAGAGAATTATGACCCATGGCCTCATATTAAAGGCGCAGTGGCAGTATAGTTCATTTGTTCATTTGTTAAATAGCCGATAAAACACACAAAGATTTTAGAAGTTGATATTCCGATATACTTTGCCTGTACAAGACCTTGAATAATCTTCGATCAACAAGATCAAATTGTTTAAGAACATAATAAAGACTTTGTCAGAGGATGCAGAGCTTTTTAACCGCCTTGCTACCAATAAACCATTGAACTAATGAACCAATCAACTACATGATTATTTCCATCATCGTCGCTATAGCCGAAAATAATGCCATCGGCAAAAACAACCAATTGCTTTGGCATTTACCTGCAGACCTGAAACATTTTAAACAGATCACCTCAGGGCGAAGTATTATCATGGGGCGTAAAACTTATGATTCTGTTGGAAAACCGTTACCAAACCGCAGAAACATCGTTGTATCCCGTCAGGATATCCAAATAGAAGGCTGCGAAATTGTGAAGTCAATAGACGAAGGTTTACTTCTGTGTAAAAATGAAGATGAAGTATTTATCGGCGGCGGTGCAGAGATATACAGGCAAGCTATGGATAAGACCGATATCATCTATTTAACCATCGTGCATAAATCGTTTGACGCAGATACTTTTTTCCCGGAAATAGACTACAGCAAATGGAAAGAAACCGCGCATGAGGATCATGAACCGGATGAGAGAAATTCCCTTCCCTATTCGTTTATTACGCTCGAAAGGCGTTAACATTCAAATGCTTCAATTTGTTTTAATATAAAGTTTTATGGTTATAAAATTTTATTAGATTTGCCGTCTTGTTAAAAAAGCTTATAAACTGATTTATTACATATAATAATTACAATGCAATTTAAAGGGGTTATTAAATTTTTCGCCATTCTGCTAGCGGTAGTATGTCTATACCAGCTTTCGTTTACGTGGGTAGTGCGCAAGGTTAAAGATGATGCTAAAGCGTATGCCAAAGGCAGTGCGGCAAAAGAAAAAGCATACCTGGATTCCATCTCAACTCAACCGGTTTATCCGATATTACATCACACTTACCAGTATTGCCAAAACCAGGAACTGGCCCTCGGCCTCGACTTACAGGGTGGTATGAGCGTTACCATGCAGGTTTCCCTGCGCGAGTTGGTAAAGGCTTTATCAAACAATAACCCTGATGTAGTTTTCAACCAGGCACTGGATAAAGCTGATATCGATAGCCGTACCAGCCAAAGCGATTATATTACATTATTCGTTAATGAATATGAAAAACTAAATCCTAACGGTAAGTTGGCTGCCATATTCTCTACAAGAGAAAACCAGGAGCATCTTAAATTTAACTCTACTAACGCCGAAGTTGAAGCTTATCTGAAAGATCAGGCCGATGTAGCAGTACAACAAACTTATACGGTTATCAATACCCGTATCGACCAGTTTGGTGTAACCCAACCGAACGTTCAGCTGTTAAAAGACAGGAACCAGATCCTGATCGAGCTTCCGGGCGTAACCGAGCCTGAGCGCGTTCGCAAACTGTTACAGGGAAGTGCAAAACTTGAGTTCTATAAAACTTTTGATAATCTTGATGCCTTCGGAACTATTAATAGCATCAATAGCTTCTTAGCGGCAAAAAATAAGGCAGCTGCAAAAGACTCTACTGCCAAAGCAACAGCGAAAGCTACTGCTGCAACTACTAAAAAGGACACTGCTGCCAAAGGCGCGTTATCGTTACTTAACAAGGTTAATAAAAGCGGAGCTAAAGATACTTCTGCTTTAGCTGGTAAATCGCAGCAACAGCAAAACCCATTGTTCAGCGTGTTGCGCCCTAATATTTACCCTGGTCAGAACGGCCAGATCCAGGCAGGCCCTGGTCCGGTAGTAGGTTTCGCAGCTAAAAGCGATACTGCAAAAGTTGACGCTTACCTGCACAGTCCTGAAATAAAATCGCTGATCCCGCAGAACATGAAATTCCTGTGGGGTGTAAAACCAATCAGCGACGACTATAACAAAAGCCTTTACAACGATAACGTAAAACACTTCGAGCTTTATGCTATTAAATTAGCCGGCCCGGATAACGGCCCTGTATTAACAGGTGACGTGGTAACCGACGCCCGCAGTGATGTTGATCCGATCAAAGGCGGCTGGGAAGTTACTATGTACATGAATTCCCAGGGTGCACAAAAATGGAAAGATATTACCGCTGAAGCTGCTCCTGGCCCAAGCCACAAAAATGAGCAGGCTATAGCCATCGTATTGGACGATAACGTTTACTCTGCACCTGGTGTACAAAACGAGATCTCAGGCGGTGTATCATCTATCTCTGGCAATTTTACCCAGGAAGATACTAAAGACTTAGCTAACGTTTTAAAAGCAGGCCGCTTACCTGCACCTGCATTGATCGTTTCTGAAGCTACCGTAGGTGCTACCTTGGGTCATCAGGCTATTAACGATGGCTTAATGTCATCGGTATTAGGTTTTGTGGTGGTACTGATCTTCATGATCGCCTACTATAACCGTGGTGGTACTGTAGCGGTTGTAGCCGTATTGATAAACGTATTTTTCCTGATGGGTGTGCTTACCAGTCTTGGTGCGGTATTAACCATGCCAGGTGTTGCAGGTATCGTGCTAACGCTGGGTATATCAGTAGATGCCAACGTACTGATATATGAACGTGTGCGTGAAGAGCTCGCGGCGGGTAAATCGCTCAAGCTGGCTATCGCCGATGGTTTTAAACATGCACTCTCTTCAATTC
>JBQCEA010000562.1:0-5376 GCA_051960695.1 Mucilaginibacter sp.
CAGCTTTGAAATTATCAGCTACCACGACTTACCTGGCATCTGTTCCCGGTCCGGCTTCCGTGAAATACAGCGTCAAAAAGCTTATTGACAAATTCCCCGCAGATTCACTGAATATCTGCACCAATTGCTTTTATAACTTATCGATCAAAGTATATAACGACTGTAACCAGCCGGTTTATGCGACGACTACCCCGATCCAAATAGGTTCTCAGGTAGCAGCATGCGACAGCACAGGCGTAAAGACGGATTCCGTGAATGTTACGATTCCGCAGATTGGGGAGTATTATTTTACGTTTGAATTTGATTTGAGTAAAACCGTCATGCAATCCTATGCAGAGAGCGTCATTTCACAAGGACAGGCTAAGGGTGCTATCAAAACTGAATTTGATTTTATTCTCCCGTTTTTAGACAGCCTGGACTTTAAGTCTTGTCTGAGCGATTGTTCTACCTGCCTTCAGGTATTAGGAACACAGGCGCACTTCACCAACATCGTTAAAAGTAAAATGATCGGGCTGGATGTAGATTCTGCCAGCGTTATGGGTACGGCGTTCAATACCTGGGTAACGAATGAATATAATACATTGAAAGCATACTGCGATTCGTTACATCGGACTTGCAGCACTGATACACTTACTTCTTCACCTTGCCAGCAATACCTGCAACCGATGGAAAGCGATGTTTCGCCGGGGGGACAATATGCGCTGTTCGATACAAAAGGTAACGCATTGGATACGGCCAATAACGTCCTGTCTAAATATTGGCGTACCCAATTCCCACCTACCTCGCCATCGGATACCAGTGTCTATAACCAGGCACTGATCACTTTGGATAACGGTACAGTAACCTCAGCGTATGATTCAACCTTCACTTTAAAGCTTTTGGTGCAATACTGGCAGCCTGCCTGGGCCGACAGGTTCCTGCAATACCATCCGGAATACTGTAAATTGCAATTTTGCTGGAATAACGAGGCGTACGAACTATGGGACCAGGTGGTTCAGGATAGTATATTGCTGGCTAACCAGATTCCGGGCATCCCGGGGGCACCTTCCGGCTTCCACTATGACTATTCCAATGGCGCCTGGTTAGTTGCTGCCGATCCGTTCTTTAAAACAGGAGGAGCAGGGGCAAGCATGGCTGCTGATTTTGAGAACGACCTGCTTAATTATTCTAAAAATGTTGCAGGTAATAATGTCGCCAGCGTAAAGGACCTCGTTAAATTTGTGGATTTCCTTCTTTATTGCAGCGATCCCAACGCCAAAACGAATACGTTGAACAATAATTTTAATAACTGGGATAATTGTTCACCGCTCTCAACATGCAGGGCTCCCGACCGTGAATGGCAGACTTACCAGAGCTACTATTTTGAGCTCAAGCAGAAGTATTATAACAAGCTAAGGCTGCAAACCACCTGCGCGGACAAGTGTACCATCGGCGTTCCACAGACGCTGCCAACGGCAAGTGCATGTCCTGCTGTCACAGACTTTGTGATAGGTGATTATTCATCGGCAGATGGAACGCCAACTTCCACATGCGATTCTACAAAAAAGCTCGTAACGCTCAACTATGTACCCGGAAATGTAGGCGCAAATGTAAAAGTGACCATAAGCTATGCTGTGGGAACGGATACAACCGGGCTTCCTACAATTTTGAATTTTACTAAAGGTGACCGCAACAAGATGTTCTGCGTACCCGATAGTTTGCCTGCTTCGAGCATCACTGTTGTCTCAGCAGTATGTGACAGCTGCCAGGTAAATCCCCTGGTATTCAATACCTGGGTAAATGATCATATCGTTCAAAAAATTTATAACTCATCAGGCACCGTTATATCAACCAGGACAATTCCTGTTGATAGTGTAAATCTTTACAAAGGCACATTGTCTATCAATCCGGATAATACCTATAATGTGGTCGATTCGCTGCGATCATATTCAGGTAGCTGGGAACTGGATAGCTGCACATTCTCCCTATACAGCAATAATATAAAGTATACACTAAACGGTGTTTCGGCAGATAGTCTGTCTCTAACGCATCGTGAAGGGAATACGCAGGAAACCTGGTATTATAGTGGTACCGGCCTTAATGTAACCTGTTCCAGCCCGGATACGGTTCATGTGATGGCCATGCAGGGAACCAATGCATATTTCAAAGGTGTATATCCGGGCAGGCATTTGATCACTGTTATAGCAGGCTCAGCGGGAACGCCGCCTCCGTTCACTTGCATTAACTCATCAGGAGGGGATACTACCTCAACATCCAGCTATCATATCTGTCTTAGCGTTTATACGCCTTACAGTACAATTAAGTACCAAAACGTGTGGCTGTTTGATTGTGTTTACGATAACGTTCCCTCAACTTGTCCTCCTGAGTTTTTAACAAAGGTTTCACGGTTCCCGGACACGTTTACTAATCCGGTGATAGGCGACACATCAACAGTGGTCGATCAGAACAAGCAGCAATTGGCGCAGCAATCGGACAGCACGGCGAGCGCCTATAGATCAAGCTGGATAACTGCGTTGCTGCCGGGATTGACGGCAATAAGTAAAGCTAATGATACCACAGCTTTGGTGAATGCATTTACCGCAATAAGTATTCTGGGTAGCGACCTCAACCATCCTTATGGTTCCAGCTCGGTGCCGCCGGGGAAAACAGGCCCATCGGGATATAATGATTTTGGTGCGGCCATTAAAGGTATTACAGGTATACCGGCCTACACAACCCAATTGAATCCCTGGCTGATCAGTATGCCATATCCTTATAGTCCGCTGATGCAGGGCACCTATACCACGGTTTATAATACCAATACTACTATTTGCAACCTGATAGCGGAGTACCAGCACCAATGCGACTCGGTGAACAACGCACATGGTACGTCGCTGACGCTTTATCAGTACCTGAGCCAGACCTTCGGCCCGGCGATGAATATCAGTTCAGCAGATTTGGATTCCCTGAAGAAATCGTGCAACAGCTGCAACTTTATTCTCGACCAGCCTGTCACCCTGCCGCTGTTCATGACACCGGGCACTACCGGTTGCATTGTGCCTGCGGATTATTCTGCGGCTAAAACTGCCTTGTCAAATGCTTTTGGGGGAAGTTTGGACACGACGGACACCAATTACCAAACGATATACAAAAACTTCATGAACCAGCGATGGGGATTCACACTGGGTTATGATGACTATAAAAATTATGAAGATTCATTGGCAGTTAACCCGTCCAGGACACTGTGCAATACAGTGATCTCTGTGGCGCCGCCAACGGATAGTTTAGCCTGTGTAGAGAATCAGCTGGCAGTAGGAGTTGCCAATGGCAAACGGGTATATGACGCCTATATTGACTCGGTTAAAAATGCTTTTCTGGCAAGCTATGTGTATGTCTGTTCACAGCCTGGCCCGGATGTCCAGCTGACCGCCAAACAGAAAATATACCACTATACGCTGTACTACTATGACCAGGCAGATAACTTAGTAAGGACGATCCCGCCGGAAGGGGTGAGCCTGCTGACTGCCCAACAGATCAGTTTGGTCGACCGTTCACGAAATAATAACCCGCTGGACTGCACCTATGCCGGGCCGAGTACAGACGCCAATAAAACGACCGCCTTTAATGCGCTGTCCGGTACCTTATCGGCAGGTATGGGAGCGATCGAGTTCTGGTTATATGAAGACGGCACAACGGCTAACCATTTCGTGGAGATAACGCCAGACAACAAATATTTGTTCCAGCTGAATGTCGCCGATACCACATTAGCCATAGACATTTATCCGGCATCGGCAAGCGGTACAACCGGCATAACCTTTAATCCGGGCTCTATCCATTACCGGGCTGATATCAGTTCACAGGTGCCATTGGATCCGTTCACCCATGTGGTATTACAGGGCGATAGTTTAGGTTCGGCGAATACCGCCCAGCTTTATCTGAATGGGAAAGCCTTTACCGCCACCAAGATCAATACGTCGGTTGGGCCGGGCTTTACGGTAGGCAGCAACAGTACTGGCATTATTGCCCCTGACAGTATCCAAACTTTAAAGCACCTGCGGTTGTATAGCCGTCCGCTGGATACGCTGGTAATACAGGCCAATGCAAATAGTACATGCTTTATGCCGACGGATACGACCTACATGACAGGCTGGTACCGCTTTAACGTGCCAAGCCCGGGTGGCCCGACAACGATCAATGATAGCAGCACCGTAGAAACACGCCTGCCTGCAGTGTACCCAACTCATCGCCTGGCGACCAACTATTACTACAATAGCACCAACCAGGTAAGCACGCAGAACAGTCCAGACGGGGGAACAAACCGGTTCTGGTACGACCTGCTGAGCCGGCTGGTATTCTCGCAGAATGATAAGCAATTGCCTGCTCACGATTTCAGCTATACCAAATACGATACCATAGGCAGGATCATAGAAGTCGGGCAGAAGAATACAACGGATACCTTAGGTAAGCCTGATTACCTGCTGAACACGACCATCGATAATTTCTACACGATGGGACTGGATAGCCAGGTAACGAAGACCTATTATGATACTATACCGGCAGCGGGAGGCGGTATACAAAACCTGCCACTGAGCAACCTCCGTAAAAGGGTGTCGGTAACCACTTATCAAACCGCCAAATCCGATACGGTAACCCAGGCCACTTATTATGATTATGATCTGGATGGAAACGTGAATAACCTGTACCAGCAGATCGCGGGATTGGGTACCAAGAGACTAAACTATGCTTATGATCTGATTAGCGGTAAAGTCAACTTCCTTGCTTATCAAAATGGAAAAAACGATAGGTTCTATTACCAATATATCTATGATGCCGATAATAGACTAACGGCTGCCTGGCATAGTGTGTTGGCAGATACCACTGCCTATTGGAAAGGCGGAACGCTTGACCCAACCAAGAAAAAGTTAGATGTTACTTATCAATATTACCTGCACGGCCCATTGGCCAGAATGGAGGTAGGAGATACGCTGAATAAAGTTCAGGGAACGGACTATGCTTACACTTTACAAGGATGGATCAAAGGCGTAAATGCGCAGTACCTGAACCCGGCGCTTGATATGGGACAGGATAGTGTGACCGTTGCAAAGGATGCCTTTGGGTATTCATTAGGCTACTATACCAATGATTATAAACCTATTGGTGGAACCGGTTATGCAGCCTTTGCGAAGCAATACACGCAAAACATTGGCGATATAACGGGGCAAAATTTATATAATGGCAATATCAGCACATCTACTTATGCTATAAGCAGTATCAACAGTGGCAACCCTGTAGGTTATACCTACCATTATGACCAGCTGAACCGGATCAAAAAATTGAGACAGCACAGCAGTATCAGTACCTGGAATGCAGGTAACATTAATAACAAATACAGTGAGA
>JBQCEA010000563.1:0-6145 GCA_051960695.1 Mucilaginibacter sp.
AGTAATGTATTTAGAAGTGTCCTCCGCTGCTGGCGCTGCTGCCGGGGCCGCTGGTTGTGCTGCCGGTGCAGGGGCAGGGGCCGAAGCTGCAGGGGCCGCTTGTTCAAACGCCGGTTGTGCTGCCGGTATACTGGCATTTACAAAGGTTGGCGTTTGGTTAGTTTTTATTGTGATCTTAAAATCCTTCTGTTCAATTGAAACTTCATTTACACCCGATTTTGAAACGAAGCGAATGAGGTCCTGAATTTGTTTGATATCCATAAGATTGGAATTGGTTTTGGAAAAGAATTGTATCTAAGTTATATCTTAATGTGCAAATATACAAAGTGCAAATATGCAGATGATCGATCAATTAATTGGTATTAGAAAATAAACAAAACATATTAATAAAAGTTCGGGCATTTGCCTATGCAATTTCTCGAATCAATATGCCCATTTCAAATATATAGAGCCCCAGGTAAAACCACCGCCAAACGCAGCTAAAATAAGGTTGTCTCCTTTTTTGAATTTATTTTCCCACTCCCAAAGGCACAGTGGTATAGTACCATTGGTGGTGTTGCCGTAACGCTCAATATTGATGATCACCTTATCGGCACTTACACCGGTACGGTTAGCAGTTGCATCAATAATGCGCTTATTAGCCTGGTGCGGAACAAGCCAGGCAATATCTTCTGATTTAAGGCTATTACGCTCCATTACCTCAGCAGCAACGTCGGCCATATTAGTCACGGCAAACTTAAACACTGCCTGCCCTTCCTGGTAGGCAAAATGTTCGTTCGCGTCAACTGTTTCGTGGGATGCAGGTTTCAACGAGCCACCGGCTTTCTGATGCAAAAAGGTACGGCCTGCGCCATCACTTTTTAGTACAGAATCCATTATCCCGTAACCTTCCGTGTTAGGTTCGAGCAATACTGCACCGCAGCCATCACCAAAGATGATGCAGGTAGCACGGTCTTTATAGTTAACGATAGACGACATTTTATCGCCACCCACTACCAAAACCTTGGTATGCTTTCCGCTTTCGATAAATTGTGACCCTGTAGCCAACCCGAAAATGAAACCAGAGCAGGCGGCCTGCAGATCAAATCCCCAGGCGTTCTTAGCGCCAATTTTGTCGGCCAAAACGTTTGCCGTAGCCGGGAAAGGCATATCAGGCGTAGTGGTGCAGAAAATGATGAGTTCGATCTCTTCGGCGCTGATGCCGCGTTTTTTTAACAACCCTTCTACAGCGGGAACCGCCATATCAGAGGTAGCAAGGCCTTCGCCTCTGAGTATACGACGCTCCTTTATCCCTGTCCTGGTTGTTATCCATTCGTCGTTGGTCTCAACCATGGTTTCCAGCTCATGGTTTGTCAACACGTAATCAGGAACATATCCATTTACAGCGGTAATAGCAGCATGAATTTTATCCATTTAAGTAGTAGTAGATATTACTGGAATGCGTTTCTTATTTTGTCGATCAGGCCGCTTTGAGCCATATCTCTTGATAAAAGCACCATGTTTTTAATAGCCTCGGGGCTTGATATACCATGACCAACCACAACCGGGGCATTTACACCCAATATAGGGCTGCCACCGTATTGCTCATAGTTGAACCTGTCGAAGAATTCATCTTTCAATTTCTTCTTCAGCGATATCACATAGAATGATTCAGCCATTTTAATGATAACGTTGCCGGTAAAACCATCAGCGACATACACATCAGCATGGTCGCTAAAAAAGTCGCGGCCTTCTATATTGCCTATAAAATTAAAAAGATTCGTTTCCTTCATCAAAGGATGGGCGGCCAGGCACAGGAGATTGCCTTTTTCTTCTTCTTCGCCTATGTTCACCAGAGCAACCCGCGGATTCTGGATATTGTAAACAGACTCCGCAAATAAACTGCCCAATACGCCAAACTGTAGCAGGTTCTCTGCCTTACAATCGGCGTTTGCGCCTACATCAAGTAAAATGCCAAAACCACCGTTCAGCTTAGGAACAATGGTTGCCATAGAAGGGCGGCTTATGCCGGGTATAGCCTTAACGCTAAACATGGCACCTACCAGCATGGCGCCGGTATTACCTGCAGAAGAGAAGGCATCTATCTTTCCGTCCTTAAGCAACTGAAAACCTACACTTATACTTGAGTCGGTCTTTTTTACAACTGCTTTTGTAGGGTGGTCGCTCATATCGATCACTTCTGTGGTATGCACAAAATCGAAGTGACCAGGATCAAAGTTATTTTCGTGAAGAATGGATAAAGCCGTTTCCTTATCTCCGATAAGTACCAGCTTTTGGCTTTCAGGCAATGCTTTACAGGCCGCAATGGCCCCTAATACGGTCGCCTTTGGAGCGAAATCTCCGCCCATAATATCCAAGCCAATCTTCATTTCAGAAAATTAAACTTAGGCTGTTGCAGTGTTTTCGATCAGGATCTTTCCGTTGTAGTATAAGTTGCCGTCAACAGTGTATGCCCTGTGTGGCAAATGTACAGCACCGGTTGTTTTGCAAGTGGTTAAAGTAGGAGCTTCAGCTTTGTAATGCGTTCTGCGCTTTGCTGTTCTCGATTTTGAAAATTTCCTTTTTGGATTTGGCATAACTTCCTAAATTATATCATTTAATCTTTTTCAAGGCGTCCCAACGTGGGTCCGTCTTATCTTGCTGATCGTTGTCGGGCGTAAGTGCCTTCAAACGAGCCAGCATTTCCTTATCACACCAGGGCGTATTGCCCTCATCGCCGCAGCTTGCTATAAACGGCGCGGCCACATTAACATATTCATAGATCAGTCCTGCTAAATTGATCTCGTGATCATTTTTTGTCAGGGTGATGACCTCCTCATCCTCATCAATCTCCTCTTCGCTGAATTTGGCGATCTGCTGTTCCTTAATATCCACTTTATGCGGATACTCGGCCAGGCACTTATCACAGGTAACGCTTATAGTACCCTGAATAGTAAAATTCAGAATAAGCATTGTCTCCTGTTTTTCCATCTCCCCGTGGCATTTCAGGTCAGCCTTTTTTACCAGCGAATATTCGAACTCGTCAAAAAAAGCGTTACCGATCTCGTAATCAAAATCATGCTTTCCCAGTTTGAGGCCGGTGAACGGAATTGAATATGTTCTGAGCGATTTCAATGAGCGACAATTAGCCCGCAAATTTAGAGAAAAATAATGAATGTGGAAAAAAAAGTTGAATTATGGTTAGTGGGGGTTGTATTAGTTGGAGTAGTTGTAGTTGTTGTATTAGTTATAATGGTTGGTAATAGTTACCAGCGGGTTGGGCTTCCTCCTTGAGACAGCCTGCCGGCAGGACGAACGGTAGAGTTTTGTTAGTATCTGCGGGCTTTCCCTTTGAAGAACATCCACTGGCGCAAGTTTTGAGAATCAGGCATGAGGGCGGGATAACTTGTGCTGGTGAATTTTTGAGCACAAGTCAACTCCACATATGTCTTTCCCTTAAGACTTGCGCTAGCCATGGCAAATCTAACCAATACAACCTCTATAGCCTTTTCGACTAACGATCAATCCCTATCCCGGCTGAGCTTGGTGATTACCAAGGGATTCTCAGTCAGTATTTCGGTTTCGCGGCGGCGTTTTACAATGTGGATAGCAGCAAATAATGCCTCACGGAATGACTCTGCCGATGCCAGGTTCTTGCCGGCTATGTCATAGGCGGTTCCATGGTCCGGAGAGGTGCGTACGATATTCAGTCCGGCGGTAAAGTTCACACCCGACTCAAATGACACCTGTTTGAACGGTATCAAGCCCTGATCGTGATACATGGCCAGTACAGCATCAAATTTCATATAAGAGCCATTGGCAAAGAAACCATCAGCAGGATAAGGCCCAAAGGCCAGTATATCGCTTGCTTTAGCTTCCTCAATTGCCGGAATAATTACCTTTTGTTCTTCATCACCGATTAAGCCATTATCGCCCGCATGGGGGTTCAATCCCAGCACCGCTATTTTCGGTTTCTGTATCCAAAAATCCTGGCGCAAGCTTGCGTCCATCAAACGCAGTTTAGCCAGAATTTTATCTGAAGTGACTGTTTCGGCAACTTTATTTAACGGGATATGACCAGTCACCACCCCCACACGCAAGGTATCGCTAACTAAAAACATCAGCGATTCAGATGCGCCTGCCTTTTCCTGCAAGTATTCGGTATGACCGGGGAATTTAAAGTCTTCACGCTGGATATTGTCTTTATTGATGGGTGCGGTTATCAGTGCGTCGATCTCGCCTTTTACCAGGTCTTCAGTGGCACGCTGCAGAGAAAGGAAAGCATATTTGCCGCCAATTTCGCTCACTACGCCGAGGTCGATCTTTACATCCTCATCCCAGCAATTGATCATGTTAGGTTTACGGGGCTGCGCTTGCGATGGGCTGTTAATGACATGGAAATTGAGCTCATTAACACCAATGGCGCGACGATGGAATGAGGCGATCTTGGTTTGACCGTAAACTATAGGTGTGCAATAGTCATATATCTTATGATCAACCAAAGTTTTGATGATCACTTCCAGCCCAATGCCGTTAACATCACCAATACTTATACCTATTTTCAGTTTTTCGCTCATATCTATATGATTACACCGATTCGATTATGATCTCACCGATTTTGGGGCAAATCTAACAACAATTTCGCTTTGATCTTTGTGCTTTCCGTTTTAGCCTTAATCGCAAATAAAAGTTTTTTAGGCTTACAAATTCCCCATTAAAGAACAAATATGCCTTAATTTGCGCAAATAATTCAATCTAAAATGTCATTGGTAAGGGCAAAAAAGCATTTAGGCCAGCATTTTCTGACGGACAAAAACATCGCCGCCAAAATTGTTGAGAGCCTGCGTCCTGCTGAAAACCATTATGAGCAGGTATTAGAGGTAGGCCCTGGAATGGGTATTTTGTCTGATTTTCTACTTCAAAAACCTGACCTGCAAACCTACCTGATCGACATTGATACCGAATCGTATGAATTCCTGCAAAAGAAATATCCGCAATTAGGCGAACGCCTGATCAACGATGATTTTTTGGAGATGAATTTTAGCAAAATCTTCAATAAACCATTCGGTATAATCGGTAATTTCCCTTATAATATATCATCGCAAATACTATTTAAGGTACTGGATAGCCGCGGCGAGGTGGTAGAAGTAGTAGGCATGTTCCAGAAAGAGGTTGCCGAACGCTGCATCGCCAAAGCCGGAAGCAAAGAGTATGGCATACTGAGTGTATTTTTGCAGGCTTATTACAAGGTTGAGTATTTATTCACTGTAAAGGCCGGTGTATTTAACCCGCCGCCCAAAGTGCTATCAGCAGTGATACGCCTTACCCGCAACGAAACCGAAAAACTGGATTGCGACGAAAAGCTTTTCTGGCAGGTAGTGAAGGCTGGTTTTAATCAGCGAAGAAAGACCTTGCGTAATGCACTTTCCTCACTCATCAATAAGGAAAAGATGGCCGATGAATCTATGCTTGATCTGCGGGCAGAGAGGTTAAGTGTTGCGGATTTCGTTAATTTGACTAATAAGATAATCGCTAACAGATAAATACTTTATTCTACCCATTGTCTAATCTAATCCCATTGTCTGTGTCCCCACAGACAATAACATATAACAACTGAAGCTGTCTGTGAGGACACAGACAGCGAGTAGGGACACAGACAGCGGATATAAAAAATGATCTATAATTAAATGAATAAAAACATACTCATCGTCGACGACATCCATCCTATTTTCATTGAGCAAGCCGAAGCTATGGGCTATCAATGCGATTATCAGCCTACCATTAAACCAGATGAGGCTTATGCTATCCTCGGTAATTATGAAGGCCTGGTGATCCGCTCAAAATTTTTGGTTGACAGGAAAGTGATCGACCTAAGCAAGAACCTGCGCTTTATTTGTCGGGCCGGCGCCGGCATGGATAACATCGATGAGGATTATGCAATTAAAAAGGACATTATCCTGATCAACGCACCGGAAGGCAATATGGATGCTGTTGGTGAACACGCTGTTGGTATGCTGCTAAGCCTGATGAACCATTTTAACAGTGCAGATGCCGAGATACGTCATGGCTCATGGAAACGCGAAGCAAACCGCGGTTATGAGCTGAAAGGCAAAACCGTAGGTATTATTGGTTATGGATATATGGGCAGAAGCTTTGCCAGCAAGCT
>JBQCEA010000564.1:0-2208 GCA_051960695.1 Mucilaginibacter sp.
ATCGTTAAATTCCGGAATAACGTTACCCAGCGGACAACCTGAATGGCAGAACGGAATGCCGCAGTTCATGCAGCGTGCCGATTGCTGGTTAAGCTGCTCTTCGTTATACAGACTCTCAAACTCGTTATAGTTCTTTACACGCTCTGCAGGTGCTACCTTAGCGGGAAGTTCCCTGTTAAACTCTTTAAATCCTGTTGCTTTTCCCATAACCTTAACCTATAGTCTGATATTCTGCTTTTTGTAAAACTTTCTTGTATTCTTTCGGGAATACTTTGATAAACTTGGCCGATGCCTCGTTCCAATTCTGTAACAGGTCTTTAGCTACTTTACTGCCGGTAAGGCTTACATGCTTTTTAAGCAATGCGGTGATCTGCTCAACATCCTTATCGGTCAGCGGGTCAAGATCAACCATTTCCTTGTTGCAGTTTTCAGCAAAAGAGCCGTCTTTATCATATACCCAGGCAAGGCCACCACTCATACCTGCGGCAAAGTTGCGGCCGGTGTTTCCTAAGATCAGCGCACGGCCGCCTGTCATATATTCACAACCATGATCGCCAATACCCTCAACAACAGCTGTTGCTCCTGAGTTACGTACCGCGAAACGCTCGCCAGCCATACCACGGATGAATATCTCCCCTGATGTAGCGCCATATAAGGCTACGTTACCGATAAGGATATTATCTTCAGGCGTAAAGGTCGCTTCAGCAGACGGGTAGATAGCCAATTGCGCTCCTGACAAGCCTTTTCCTACATAGTCATTGGCCTCACCTTCCAGCTCAAAGGAAATACCCTTGGTGGTAAAGGCGCCAAAGCTTTGTCCGGCAGAACCTTTGAACTTATAGTTGATGGTGTTATCAGGTAATCCGGCTGAACCGTATTTCTTTGATATTTCGTTTGATAACATGGTACCGATGGTGCGGTCGGTGTTTTTCACATCGAATGTACCGAATACTGGCGTTTTATCTTCAAGAGCTGCCTTAGCCTGCTCAAACAGCTGCCAATCGATGATGGCATCAATACCATGATCCTGCTGCTCGCTATTATACAGCGTCATGCCTTTGGGATTATTTACCGGGTGTAATATACCCGACAGGTCCATGTGCTTAACTTTCCAGTTCTTCAAACCTTCTTTTACTTTCAGGAACTGTACACGGCCTACCATTTCGTTAATAGTGCGGAAGCCTAATTCAGCCATGATCTCGCGCAACTCTTCAGCCATAAAGCGGAAGAGGTTAACAATATGCTCAGGCTTACCGGTAAACAGTTTCCTTAGTTCAGGGTCTTGTGTTGCAACACCTACCGGGCAGGTATTCAGATGGCATTTACGCATCATGATACAACCTCCGGCAACTAATGCTGCGGTAGCAACGCCCCATTCTTCAGCGCCCATTAAACAAGCTATAGCCAGGTCACGACCGGTTTTAAGCTGACCGTCTGTCTGCAACACCACGCGGCTGCGCAGTTTGTTGCGAACCAGTGTTTGGTGTGCCTCAGCTAAACCAAGCTCCCATGGCAAACCTGCGTGTTTGATAGAGCTTATTGGCGATGCGCCAGTACCACCGTCGTATCCCGCAATCAGGATGACGTCTGCATGTGCTTTGGCAACACCCGCCGCTATAGTGCCTACACCTGCTTTTGATACCAATTTCACATTGATACGGGCAGCACGGTTGGCATTCTTTAAGTCGAATATTAACTGGGCAAGGTCCTCGATAGAGTAAATATCGTGGTGCGGCGGCGGAGAGATCAAACCTACGCCCGGAGTAGAGTGACGAACCTTAGCTATCCACTCGTCTACCTTATGACCCGGAAGCTGACCGCCTTCACCCGGTTTTGCACCCTGCGCCATTTTTATCTGCAACTCATCGGCATTGGTAAGGTAATTTGATGTCACCCCAAAACGTGCCGAAGCTACCTGTTTAATAGCCGAACGCATCGAATCGCCATTTGGAAGCAATTTATAACGCAGCTCATCCTCGCCGCCTTCGCCGGTATTGCTCTTACCACCGATGCGGTTCATGGCAATAGCCAAAGTGCTGTGCGCCTCATGAGAGATAGAACCGAATGACATAGCACCGGTTGCAAAGCGTTTCATGATATTTTCAGCCGGTTCTACTTCACTTAATGGAATAGACTCGCGGTGATGTGCAAAATCAAGCAAGCCACGTATGGTAAAATGTTTTTCACCCTGCTCATTGATATGCCTTG
>JBQCEA010000565.1:0-4775 GCA_051960695.1 Mucilaginibacter sp.
AGACAAGCGAGCTCTATACATTACAATTGCCGTCAAAACCAGAGAGCATAACTTTGCTGGAAAATTTGATAGAGCAAATAGCTGACAAGCATAACATTAGTGAAGACACCTTCGCTAATATGATGACCTGTCTTAATGAGATCGCTATAAATGCTATTGTACATGGCAATAAGCTTGACGAAAGCAAAAAAGTTATTGTAAATGCTGAAGTTGAGCCTAAACGCATCATCTGGACTATCACTGACGAAGGAGAAGGTTTTGATTATGAACACCTTCCAGATCCTACGGCAGTTGAAAACCTTGAAAACTTAACCGGCCGCGGCGTATTTATTGTAAAACAGCTTGCTGATCAGTGCATTTTTAATGCTGCAGGAAATGAAGTAGAACTTCATTTTAAGATATAATGCCCCGGATAAACTTTTTCGAAGAAGACATCCGTTTCAAACTTAAGGATAAGGCTAAAGTAAAAGAGTGGGTAAAAACCACTATTGAAGCTGAGCTCTATAAACTGAAAGAGCTTAATTATATTTTCTGCTCTGATAAGTACCTGCTCCAGATCAACCAGCAGTATCTTAATCACGACACATATACTGATATTGTCACTTTCGATAACTCTGAAAAAGAGAAAACCATCGAAGGTGATATCTTTATTTCTATTGACCGTATACGTGAAAACGCTGAAAAGTTTGGCGTTAGCGAAACCAACGAACTACATCGCGTTATTATACATGGTGCCCTGCACCTCCTTGGCTATAAAGACAAAACGGCAGAAAGCAAAAAATTAATGACTGCCAAAGAAGACCAATATTTAGGTACACGAAATTTTACATAAAGCGGATAATTAAAGCCAACTATTAGCTTTAATTTTACTAATAATCACGCTGAAACCAAAATTTTAAATACCATGAAAATATTAGCATTCGTATTTGCCTTCCTATTATTAAAGCCCTATTCTCTTTACGACTTTAAACTGACCAATATCGATGGTCAAGCTTTCTCTCTTGCACAGTATAAGGGCAAAAAGGTCCTCGTTGTGAACACAGCCTCTAAGTGCGGTTATACACCACAGTATGCCGAATTGCAGAAATTATCAGAAATGTACAAGGACAAGGTAGTTGTAGTTGGTTTTCCGGCCAATAACTTTGGCCAACAAGAACCAGGTACCGCTACAGAGATCAAATCTTTTTGCAGCGCACGTTATGGCGTTACCTTTCCGTTAAGCGAAAAGGTTAGCGTAAAAGGAGATGATATTTGTCCGCTGTTTAAATATCTGACAACCGCACCTAACCCAGACTTTACTGGCGATATTAAATGGAACTTTGAGAAATTCCTGATCGACGAAAATGGTAAGCTTATACACCGTTTCCGCTCACAGGTTACACCTCTCTCGCCAGAACTGACCAAGTATCTTTAACACCGGGACAAGGTTAATCATAGTAAGACGCTCCTTTCGAGGGGCGTTTTTATTTTAATGGTTCTTTTTAGTAGTGTCTTGCTGAGCTTTCTTGATCGAGTCCTTTTTAGCTTTTTCCTGCTTTCTTTTCTTCTTAAAGAACCCTTTTAACAAAAAATTATGCTGCGCTGCCGTAAGATCCTCGTTCAAAGTACTGCTGGTTTTATGCACTGTAGCAATAGTGGTTTTGGCTTGATTTACTGTTGCATCTAAATCCCTGGCCATTTTATCATTATTTACCAACCGACCCAGGCTGCCTTTCCCGCGATTGATCTTCTGCACAATTTCTGACAGGCCGCCTATCAGGTTGCCGGCGTCATCAGCTATACCGGTCACTTTTTTAATGATTTTATCTATTTCAAATGGATTAACTGCAGTAAGCTGGTCGCCGTTATGTACTTCATCGCTCGTTGTCGTTCCACCGGGTGATATAATCACCAGTTTATCGCCCATCAGCCCATCACTTCCGATACTTAGTTTTGCATCCTTTTTAATGAATTTCCGGACGTTATCATTTAAAGTAAGTGTCACCTTTACTGTGGTATCATTTACTATTTCAATATCTTCAACAACTCCAACGTTAATACCGGCAAAACGGGCATTATTGCCAACCTGTAGTCCGCTCACATTCCGGAACATGCCATGCACGTTGAAAGTACTTGTGAACATTCCCTTCCTATTACCAATAAGGAATGTGGCTATCAGAAGCACTGCCAATCCCGCTAATACGAAGATGCCCAGCCTTATTTTTTGACTCGATGTGGTTTTCATAGCGTAGTATCTTTTTAGAAAAATGATCTTATGAGCTCATCTTTAGTATGTTTAAGTTCTTCAAATTTCCCCTCTGCTATATATTCACCTTCATACATGATGACCACACGGTCTGATGCAATAGAAGCGCATTCCATATCGTGAGTGATAATGAGCGAAGTGGTTTTATACTTTTTCTGCATTTCCAATATCAGGTTGCTGATCTCTCTCGACGTTACCGGGTCAAGACCGGTGGTAGGCTCATCGTAAAGCATTATCTCCGGCTTAACAATAAGGGTACGGGCCAGGCCGGCGCGCTTACGCATGCCACCTGAAAGGTCAGAAGGCATTTTATCTATAGCATCGATCAACCCTACGCTGGTCAATATTTCTTCCACACGCTGGTTTATCTCGTTCCTGTCCCTGATCTTCAATACACGTGTTAACGGAAATTCCATATTTTCTCGAACGGTCATGGAATCATACAACGCACCGCTCTGAAAAAGAAACCCAACACGGGTGCGCAATTCCTTTAGTTCCAATTCATTCATATCAGCTACTTCTTTGCCGAAAACGGTTAACTCTCCCTCATCCGGCGTTAACATACCTACGATACACTGTATTGTAACCGATTTACCCGACCCTGACCGGCCCAGAACCGCCACATTTTCACCTCGTTTTACATCCAGGTTAATATTTTTTAGTACATCTTTATCACCAAATGATTTTTTCAATCCCTTGATATGGATAACAATTTCATCGCTTTTTGCCTGGGATGACCTTCTCTTGGTTGCCGGTTCGTTCATGGTTTCCATGTCATTAATAGAAGAGTATGTTGCTTATCTGCACTGCAATGGCGTCAATAACAAATATCCAAAGCGAAGCAGCTACAACGGCCGAGTTTGCTGATAGACCAACACTTTCGGTACCGCGATTGGAGTTATATCCTTTATAGCACCCGATAAACCCTATAGCAAAGCCGAAAAAGATAGTTTTTATAAAAGCAGGTAAAAAATCTGAGAAGCTAATTGAACCTATGCATTTATGAAAGTAAAGTATCAGGCTTACGTTGCCCTGTATGTTAATGGCCAGAAAGCCTCCAATTAGTCCAATTACGTCGCCCAATAGAGCAAGCAGCGGCACAGTACATGTAGTGGCTAAAATGCGGGTAACTACCAGGTATTGCATTGGATTGGCCCCGGATACATCCATCGCATCGATCTGTTCGGTCACCTTCATGCTACCTAATTCGGCACCAATGCCTGACGCAATCTTACCCGCACATATAATAGCAGTAATTACGGGTCCTATTTCTCTTACAATAGAAATAGCAAGTGTACGGGGTAACATACTCTCCGCCCCAAAATCAACAAGGGTTGGCCTTAGCTGTAAAGCTAAAACCAACCCCATAATGAATGCTGTTATACTAACCAGAGTAAACGATTTATAACCGATCTCGTAGCACTGCCGAATAAATTCTGACCATTCAAAGCCGCTCCTGAACATATTCCTGAAAAATCCTTTCAGAAATATTACCTGGTCGCCGCTTTCTTCAAGCCACCTTCTCCATCCTGTTAATGCCTGTTCAGTCATGGGTTATACGTTTGGTTACGACCAAAACCAATCAACCCGCAGACCGGCCAGTTTATCTCATAGGAATTTCCATAATTAATAACCGTGAGGGTGACTTGGTTTCAATAGTCATTGAATCTGTACCATAAACACCTAAAGCATCCCTTTTGTTTAAAACGCTTCCTTGGACGTCTGATTCACCTTCGATCTGGAATATATATACGCCATTCCCCGGTATCTGAATATCATACTTGATCTGTTGACCGGCGTCGAAATCACCAATTGAAAATATAGCATCCTGGTTAATGAATAGAGTGCCATTATTCTGTTCATTAGATACAAGCGCGGTCAACTCATTTTTCTTAAGAGCATCTACAAAACTCTTTTGATCATACCTCGGCTGTATATTCATCTTTTTAGGAAACACCCAAATCTGCAGCAATTTGCTGTCTTCATCTTTAGAAGGGTTATATTCCGAGTGCATGATCCCCGTACCGGCTGACATAACTTGTACCTCTCCGGCTTTAATATCACCCACATTACCCATGCTATCGCGGTGCTGCAAAGTACCTGAAAGCATAATGGTAATGATTTCCATATTATCATGCGGGTGCATGCCAAATCCCATTGTTGGCGACACCTGGTCATCATTCAATACCCTTAATGCACCGAACTGAACCTTTTCAGGATCATACCACGGCCCGAAACTGAATGAAAAGTTTGATTTAAGCCATCCAAGGTCGCTGTGACCCCTTTCATTTGCGGGGTGAAATATCTTTTTCATGTGAACTCCTTTTGTTTTGAGTAATTATATGTTTAAACATACAATTTTTATTCCACAAAATAAGAATGCTTATTTTTGCATAAAATTAAGATAATCATGCCAAATAAAGCAGTAGTAGCAGGCGCAAGCGGACTAATTGGCAGTTACCTGCTAAATATACTGCTGAGAGAACCTTTTTATGATGAGGTATTAGTATTGGTAAGAAAAGAGCTGCCA
>JBQCEA010000566.1:0-8034 GCA_051960695.1 Mucilaginibacter sp.
TGCCTATTTTAAAATTACTGCTCTTATAATCTTATTTTTTAATTCTTCAGTTACTGCATGGTAATCAATTCGCCAGCCAAGATTTCTTTCTCTTGCATTAGTCCGATAACTCCACCATGTATAGTTATGCGGCTCTTTGTTCAGGTGTCTGAACGTGTCGATAAATCCTGACTTAATGAAATTTTCCATCCAGTCGCGCTCGGCAGGTAAAAAACCGGATGAATTGGCGTTTGATTTTGGGTTATGGATGTCGATAGGGCGGTGACAGATATTATAATCGCCGCAGACAACCAGGTTGGGGTATGCCCATTTCAATTGGTTAATGTATTCACCAAACTCATCCAAAAACCTGTATTTGAATTCCTGCCGCTCATCGCCGCTGGAACCAGACGGAAAATAAACGCTCATTACCGAAATATCTTCAAAATCAACCCGGATGTTGCGTCCTTCGCAGTCGTAATGCGGGATACCGCAGCCATATTCTACATGCTTAGGCGTGTGCTTGGTAAATATGGCTGTGCCGCTGTAACCCTTTTTCTCCGCCGGGAACCAATAATGCTGATAACCCATTTGTTCAACCAGCATCAGGTCGGTTAATACATCAGGCGTTGCCTTAATTTCCTGCAGGCAAACCACATCGGCATCTGTAGCCTGCAGCCATGCCAGCCAGTTTTTATTGATCGCAGAACGTATTCCGTTAACGTTATAGGTAATAATTTTCATGGTGCGAATATCGAATAACAAACACTGAACGCCGAATAATGAAGTTTAAAAACAATTAATGCACTTCATCATTCGATATTTGAAATTCAGTGTTCTTTATTCAATTCAAGTATCTTATCCAATTGCTTGCATTCCTTTTTACTGAGCAGTTCGACTGTCATAGGTACATCTGTTAATGGACGGTCATTTGCATCTTTTTTAACGGCTGCTATACGGTCGACCATATCAATGCCATAAATTACCTTGCCAAAAACCGTATAATTTTGATCGAGGTGCGGCGCCCCGCCAACCGAAGCATAATATTCGCGCTGCCATTCCGGTATCTTTCTTCCCTTCATGCGGGTCTGCTCCAAAGTATCCAACTTACCGTTGGTAAAGCGTTTACCCTCCACAATATAAAACTGGCACCCACTCGATGCTTTTTGCGGGTTATCATCGCGGGCAGCAGCCAAGACACCGCGTTTATGAAACAAGCTGTCCCTGAATTCCGCCGGAATAGTATAACCTACATCCCCATTTCCCAATTCTGCACCGGGCAAAGCTTTTTTAGGGTCTTTTGAATCTGGATCACCGCCCTGTATCATAAAATTCTGTATTACCCGGTGAAATAGCGTACCATTGTAAAAGCCCTTCTTTACCAGCTTGATAAAGTTGTCGCGGTGCTTGGGCGTCTCATTATACAAACGGATAATGCACTGCCCATAGCTGGTCTTGATGCGCACATATTGATCCTTAGGTCCGCGGGCAAAAGCCGTTGCAGTTAGCAATAAGAATGTTAGAGTAAGTAGTTTCTTCATGTTGGTTGTATTGGTTACAGCAGTTGAATTAGTTGTATTGGTTGATAAACTACTTCAACCACTACAACTTTTACAACAAATTCAACTAAGCTCCTCAAAATATTCAATAATAAGCGATTTCATGATCATTTCCTGTTCAAGCAGCGTATAATTTGGTATCTTATTGATCAGTTTCCAGTGTGGCCAGCCATCCTGATCAACGCCTTCCAGTTCATAAAATCCCATCTGGCTAAACAGTTTGCAGGTAGCAATATGCATCAGCTCTTCTTTTTGCCGTTTGCTGAATTTCCCTGGCCCCTTGCCCAGTTCCTGCACACCGATCAGGAATAGCATAACTTTTATATCCGGTTTATCCGAATCAAAATCAGTTGCTATACGCTCTTGCAGGGTTTTCCATTTCTCATTGATCTCAGCAGGTTTCATTCGCCAAAGATACATGACGTCATCGATTTTAGTCGTCCGGCACAGACACAATACAACGACATTGTTACGATTGGGTGACTTTATGAACTTTGATTTGACTATTTTTGCGAAAACTGTTTCAATAAGCAACTGTTGCTCTTAGAAATAAGAACTTGAAAAGGGATAAAAGGCATATTATTTATACCTGGTTGGTGCTCTTCTGTTTTTTGGCAGGGCAGATCGTTGTTTATACGCACCGGCACTTTTCAGGAGCTGTTTACAGCAGCCATAAAACTTCAACGCATCAAACTACGGTAACAGACAAATGTCAGCTTTGCGATGCTATGCATCATAACAGTATGGTTATAGACACGCATCACTATACTGAACCTGTTGTTACGTCAACCTATCTTTACAAACAGGGCAAATATGATTTTGTAAGTATTTCCCTGATCCTTTCATCCGGACGCGCCCCTCCGATTTCATAATAATTCTTCACTGATACGAATGCCTTTGGCAAATTATTACCACTACAAATTATTATTATGAAATTGAAGCTATTTTATTGCTATATACTGTTATTTATAAGTTATTCCGCGTGGGCTAAACCAGCTGCAAAGGACAGCGTGATCCGGGAAACGGGAAACGGCACCTTATCCGGCGTAGTTACGGATAAGGCTAACGGAAGTACTATACCTGGCGCCACGGTAGCCATTCCCGACCTGCGCATGGGCACCGTAACTGATGTTAACGGAAAATATACGCTTAACAATCTTCCCAAAGGTGTATACCTGGTACAGGTTAGTTTTATTGGCTATGGCACGTTTAACGAGCGTATCGATCTTGCTAAAACAACAACACTTAATGTACAATTAAAGAGTTCTTCCATTGAAGAAGCCGAAGTAGTAGTTACTGGTGTAAGTAAAGCCACTGAGATCAAACGTGACCCCGTACCTATGGCCGCTGTAAGTAAAACGTATATCGATCAGCACTCGGCCTCAACGAATGTTATCGACGAGATCGCTAATGTCCCAGGGGTAAGTGCAGTTACCACCGGCCCAAATGTTTCCAAACCATTTATTCACGGTTTGGGCTATAACCGCGTGGTTACGCTTGAGGATGGCATGCGCCAGGAGGGCCAGCAATGGGGCGACGAACATGGTATTGAGGTCGACCAGAATTCCATAGATAGGATAGAAATTATTAAAGGCCCGGCCAGCCTAAGCTATGGTTCTGATGCTATAGGCGGAGTGGTTAATATGCTAACGCCCCGGCCGGTTGAACAAGGTAAAATATTGGGATCGTTCACGGGCGATTATGGCACCAACCAGGGCTTGCTGGGCGGTTCATTTAGATTATATGGCAACCAAAATGGCTTGGTTTGGGGTACCATACTTTCAGACAAAGAAGCCAAAGATTATCAAAACCAGCACGATGGCCGGGTGTACGGAACGGGTTACAGGGAGAAAGACGCCCGTATAATGGTTGGCTTAAACAAGAATTGGGGCTATTCTTATCTAAACGCTTCTGTTTTTGATGATGAGCAGGAAATACCTGATGGTAGTCGCGATTCGCTTACCCGGAAATTTACCCAGCAGATAACTGATGCAGATACTTATCGGCCAATCGTACCGGGATCGGTTTTAAATTCTTATGCTGTTACGCCGCTGCATCAGCATGTACAGTTATACCGCATTTACGATAACAGTAATATTACCCTCGGCAGTGGGAACCTGATCGTGAACTTAGGTTACGAATACAGCCACAGGCGCGAATATACACACCCAACCGAGCCGGACATCGCCGGTCTGAACCTGCACCTGAGTACCTACACTTATGATGTAAAGTATAATTTCAATCTCGGTAACGATTATGAAACGACCGTCGGCGTAAATGGGCAGTATGAAAACAATACTATTGGTGATGCTACTGACTTTCCTATTCCGGCTTATCACCAGTTTGATATAGGGCCATTCTTTATTATCAAGAAGTCGTTCGGTAAACTCGACCTGGAAGGCGGTGCACGATATGATAGCCGTAATATTAATAGTCAGACAGCTTATATAGATACTTCGGTTGCTTATTATCCTTCATTATATACCGGGCCAAACCCTGCAACTGCACCGGGCGTAATGCAACAGTTTTCTGGTTTTAACAAAACGTTTTCGGGTGTTACCGGCAGCTTTGGAGCGACTTACAATTTCTCAAATGCTTTCCTGGTCAAAGCCAATATAGCACGTGGTTTCAGGGCGCCAAGTATTGCAGAATTATCAGCAAACGGGCCTGATCCGGGTTCGCAGATCTATCATATTGGTAACAGCAATTTCAAACCTGAATTTAACGTACAAACCGATGTAGGGGCTTTTCTTACCCTGCCCAATGTTTCAGCCAGTATAGAGCTGTTCAATAATAATATTCAGAATTACATCTATCAGCAGCAGGTGCTTAATGCTGATGGAACCCCGGCCCACAATCCAACGTTCCCGTTGTATAATGAATTTACTTACACACAAAGCCACGCAAGGATTAACGGCGGTGAGTTTAGTCTTGACCTGCACCCTTTCCACTGGCTGCACTTTGAAAATTCACTGGCGCTCACTTATGGAACCAACCTCGGCAATGGCGGCCGGGTTCCTGATAGTTTAAAATATCTGCCATTTATACCACCATTGCATACCCATTCAGAACTGCGCGGCACTTTCTCTAAAGGATTTGGGAACTTTAGAGAGGTATATGGTTATGTAGGGTTTGATCATTATAACGCACAAGACAGGTTTTTCGCCGCTTACGGAACAGAAACCTATACAGGGGCATATAACTTGTTAAGCGCAGGCTTTGGCGGCAATATTGTTAACGCCAAAGGTAATACTGTATTGAAAATATTTGTTGAAGGCACTAACCTGGCTAATGAAAATTATCAGTCGAACATGAGCAGGCTAAAATATTTTGATAACCCAGTTACGCCACCAGGCGTTCAGCGTGGTATCTTTAATATGGGAAGGAATATCAACTTTAAGGTAGTGATACCTTTTGACCTGTCGCCAAGGACGAAGAGTATCTAATTAATGTCATTTCGATCCTGTCAGCAAAGACCGTGATTGAGGGACAGGTGAGAAATCTTATACGATATTGCTATCGCTTGTACAAGATTTCTCCTCGTTTCTCGTCGATATGACAGAATTATTTAAGCCTATTAACGATCTCCTCAGCTGATAACTTTTCCTGCGTCCCATCAACCATATTCTTAAAGGTCAGTAATCCGCTTTGCATTTCATCACTGCCGATCATGATGGTATATGGGATTTGCTTACCGTTGGCATAGTCTAACTGCTTTTTAATCTTTGCACCTGCAGGATATAATTCAGCACTGATCTCATTATCGCGCAACTGTTTTAAAAGCGGCAATGCGTACATCTCCCCTTCCGCATCAAAACAGCAGATCAGCACCTGGGTAGTCTGACTGGTTGCTTCCGGAAAAAGGTTTAGCTCTTCCATTACATCATAAATACGGTCGGCGCCAAAGGAAATACCAACGCCGGTAAGGCCTTTCAAACCAAACATTCCGGTAAGGTCATCATATCTGCCGCCTCCGCCGATACTGCCCATAGCAACCTCATTAGTTTTCACTTCGAATATTGCACCGGTGTAGTAATTTAATCCCCTGGCGAGGGTAATATCCAGTTCCAGTTTGGCTGTTTTAAGCGGACAATTGTTTATATAGTTCAAAACTACTTCAACTTCATCACATCCTTTTAAACCGATCTCTGCCTTAGCTAAGGCATCGCGTAAGCTGGCCAATTTGGCCTCATTTGTACCCTCCAACAGTATTATAGGCTTTATTTTTTCAATATCAGCATTAGTAAAACCTTTCTCCAACAGTTCTTTTATAACGCCATCTAACCCTATCTTATCGATTTTATCTATAGCAACTGTCAAATCAATTATATTATCGTGTTTGTCTATAATTTGAGCTATTCCAGATAGAATTTTTCTATTATTTATTTTTATGGTAAAATCTTTGAGCCCCAATTTGCCTAAAGCTTCGTCGTAGATCATCACAAATTCAGCTTCATTCAACAAAGAACTTGAGCCAACAACATCCGCATCGCATTGATAAAACTCGCGGTAACGGCCCTTTTGCGGCCTGTCAGCCCGCCATACCGGCTGCACCTGGAATCGTTTGAACGGAAATGATATTTCGTTCTGATGCATCACCACATAACGGGCAAATGGAACCGTAAGATCGTAACGAAGTGCTTTCTCGGAAATATCAGAAGTTATAAGTTGTGAGTTTTGAGTATTGAGTTTATCCGGACGTACTTTTGAAAGAAAATCGCCACTATTCAATATCTTAAAAATTAACTTATCACCTTCATCACCATACTTACCCATTAAGGTGCTCAGGTTCTCCATTGATGGGGTTTCTATCTGCTGGTACCCATATTTGCGAAACACGCTTTTGATGGTATCGAAAATATAATTGCGTTTCGCCATTTCGGCTGGAGAGAAATCGCGGGTGCCTTTAGGGACTGATGGTTTAATGGATGCCATAAGCCGCAAAAATACAAAGTATCTGTGTTTTTCAGGATGATAGTTTTTTTAAACATTGCAATCATTAAACTGTAACTATTACGTTTATTATGCAAACATCCTAACGTCGCTTTGTCATGTCGCTTTATATTCAGACCCCTCGTTTCGTAATACGTGAATTTAAGCCGGAAGAGCAATATTTGTTCCTGTCTCTCTTTGATGATCCGCGTGTCACACTACACCTGCCCAAACGGAGCAGAAGAGAGAATATTCAGATATTTCGTACTGCGCTAACCGATTACGCAGCAAACAAGACCCTTGGCCGATGGGGCATATTTAATAATGGCGACAGTGATTTTATCGGCATTTGCCTGCTAAGAGATTTTTACAACCAGGAAGGCAAAATTGAATTAGGGTATGTTCTTAATCAAAAATACTGGGGCCATGGTATAGCCAGTGAAATGGCACAGATCATGATAGGATATGGATTTGCCAATACTGGTGCAAAAGAAATTGACGCCGTTACAACATTAGGTAATATCAAATCGCAAAAAGTGCTTAAAAAAGTAGGAATGGCGCGGGGTAAAAATTTTATTCGTGATGAAGAGGAATTGGCCTATTTCAGTGTATCGCGATAATCACAGATCTTATTTATTAAGTTCCCTGACAATATCCTTGCAGCCACCTTCTATTAATTCAAAAACCCGCTCGAACCGGCTGTCATCATAATATGGATCGGGTACTTCTTTGTCACCCAGCAACAGCTTCACTTTATTTGCAGCCCCTTCATTTGGCGCCATGGCTAATACATCCTCCAGATTGTATTTGTCCATCACAAAAATGTGGTCGAAATCGGTAAAATCACTGCGCCTGAATAAACGACAAACCTGTTTGCTGATATCGACACCGTGATTGCGCGCGGTACGTACAGAACGCCTGTCTGGTCCTTCGCCTACATGCCAGTTACCAGTGCCTGCCGAATCGATCTGCCAGCCAAGACCTCGTTCATCAACCAAATGCTGCATAATACCTTCCGCCAGCGGTGAGCGGCAGATATTACCCAGGCAAACCATTAGGATTTTCATTATAGAAGTTGATTTAGTGAGTTGTTGATTAAGTGATTAAGTCAAATAGCAGAAAAAAACTTAATCAACCATTTAACTTAATCAACTTAAATCATTAACTAAATATAGCATTCAATACCCCTGCCAAACGAACGCCGGCTTTGAGTAACTGGCGGTTTACAACAGCAACATGGTTAAAATTGTATTTGTATGAATTCAGGTTATCGCCTGACTTTACTTCATCATATAGTTTGTTGGCGATCTGGCTTGATTCAAATATCCACTGACTGATAGGCTCCTTTTGCCATTGCGCACGTTGCGCAGCCGACGTGAAATTGATAGCCCCGGCATACTCGGTATAACTTAATTGCTGAAACTCGATCAGTCCGGAATCCCAAACCGAATGCAGATTTGTTGGGTTTCCTATCCAGGTAACTTTAATATCATTGCCGCCTTTGTCGCCGGTATGCCCAACATGCAATGGTTGATGGATGTCTTCAACAATATGAATCACCATG
>JBQCEA010000567.1:0-5301 GCA_051960695.1 Mucilaginibacter sp.
CCTTATTTATGCTGTTCGGATTGTGCACCGGTAGCTTACATCTTGCCGCAGCCGTCCAATAATCCACAGGTACCGGTGATCGACATGAATGCGCAGTATTGCGGATGCGATCCGGCAACACCATTGCTTGTCGACTCAAGCTCGGGTGGTACAGTTACTGCCGATCCGTCGGGTACGGTAAATATCGTTTCGATCAACGGCACACCATTTACAGGCACGGATACTATCTTTACTGATACAGCAACCGGCTGGCAATTTACCCCGGCACAGGCGGTAAGCAGTACAAATGTTAAGGCCGTTATCATTTTTACTTATACCCTAAACGGGCAAACATCCAGCCCGGTAACTACGACCGTATTGTATTGCCCGTCTTCAGATTTTACAGCTTCGCGTGGTATAGATACAAGCAAAAAACCTAAGCAATCCAACCCATTTTCATTTAGTTTAACGCCAGTTGATAATAATACTGCATTTACCTATCAATGGACCGCGCCGGCATTACCCGACGGGGTAAAATTGCTTGACACTCCGGCTGTTGCTGTTCAGCGGGTGCAGTTTACACGGGAAGCATTTGATCTTATGCTTCAGACCAACGAGGTTCTCAACTTTACCTTACAGGTTTCAAACGGCAATTGTGAAAACCAACCGGTAACTCATGATCTTGTTGTTTTAATAAAACAGATAATTCAAGGTTGATCTTATGCAGCGGCACATCATACATAAGCAAAAAGTTATACTTCACGTTAAAGATGAGGCCGGCTCACAATTGCTCCAGGAAACAGTAAGCCGTTTGCTGCATAATGGGTTGGCCGAACGCATTGAAGACGCATTGAACAATGCGGCAGACGCCAATGAATTGATACGAATTGATAACCTGGTAGTAGAAATGAATGCTGTTTCGGCTGCAAATTTTGAAAGCGATTTCAAGAAGGAGTTCATCGCTGAATTTGAGAAAAAGCTTGTTGCTGCTGTGCGTCAAACAAGACAGGCAAATGACCGGGCTGGCCCATTAAACCCGCCATCGTTAGCCGACTCGCTTTTATACTTTTTACAACATGGGGTATTGCCCTGGCACTCGTCAGTAACAGCCATTCGTGCTTGGGAGCAAGAGATCATAAAAACATTCTCAGATCGGGAGTGGCAGGGAATTATTGCATTCCTCAACCAAAACCACAAAGAGTTACCCGCGAGTTTGGATAGACTGATATTACAGTTTTCCGATATTCTATTGAAGAAGTTGCTTCTCAGCACATCTCAATCGCACAAATGGGATGCTTTTTATAAGGATGTGATGGCGATTGACAACGGGCTTGATAATCGAAACAAATTCCGGCACCAGGTTTGGTTAGCCACATTTAGGGTTTTGTTTAAATATAAGGCTTTTGATATTCCTATAATCATCTCCTCATTAGCCGTCTTGCAACCTTTACAGGATGATGACTGGCTTAACCGTATCCAAACTATCAAAGCCAAATATGCGGGAGATGGCGAGCTATCGGTAAAACAGGACATAAATGAGTTGGTTGAAGATGCCAACATAGCAAAAAAACCAGATGAACCGGAGGATGTATTGTACGTGCAAAATAGCGGTATAATATTGCTTAATCCCTTTCTCCAATTGTACTTCCAGGAGATTGGTCTGTTGACAACGAATTATCAGTTTATAGATGATACAACTCAAAAACGGGCGGTGCTGCTCTTACATTATCTTGCAACCGGTAATAGTGAGGCGGCGGAGTATGAATTAGCTTTGCAAAAAGTATTGTGTGGTTTATCGTTCGAAGATACGCTGCCAGCAAATATTGAACTTACCGGGCAGGAAAAAGAAGAAGCGGCTAATCTGCTAACGGCGGTAATCCAGCACTGGCAGCCGCTTAACCACACGTCGGTGGAAGGCCTGCAGGTTACCTTTTTGCAAAGAGAGGGAAAACTATCGCACAGCTTTTTAGGATGGAGATTACAGATCGAACCAAAAACGGTAGACATTTTATTAGGCAAGCTGTCCTGGGCCTATTCAACCATTAAGTTGCCCTGGATGAAGAAGATGATCAATACAGACTGGTATCAATAAATGAAATGATAGTAACAGCCTTACATGAACCGGTAAAACAAGCTGAAAGCGATAATCAAAGGCGCTCGCCTTTTTTTCAGCCGGGGATAGTACAGGCCAAGCTTGAAGTTAATGAACCGGGTGATGCGTATGAACAGGAAGCCGATGCCATGGCAGATAAGGTAATGCGCATGAAAGCACCTGCATCGCAAAGCTTTTTTAAACCTGCACCGAGTTTAATACAACGCAAACATCATGGAGTGGGGGAATTAGATGATGAAGAGCTCCATCGTAAAGGGATACCATCAGTTCAGCGTGAATGTGAGCATTGTGAAGAAGATGATAAGATGCTGCAGCGTAAAGAAAGTACCGATGCCAAAGCACAGGACACTGGTGGATTAAATAACTATATTGGCTCACTTGGTGCTTCCGGTCAGCCACTTTCAGACGCATCGCGCAAATTTTTTGAGCCAAGATTCGGCTATGATTTCTCAGATGTCCGTGTTCATAACGATCCCTCAGCAGCGCAGTCAGCACGATCCATTGATGCCTTGGCCTATACTGCCGGCAACCACATCGTTTTCAACCAGGGTCAGTATTCACCTGATACTGAAACAGGGCAAAAATTAATGGCGCATGAGTTGACCCACGTCATCCCGCAGCATTCCGGGGCAAAAAAGATCCAGAGGTTAAAGGTTAGCCCGGTAGGCAGTTTGATGAAAGGGACTTGTGGAGAATACCATCGGAAATGGGATTTCATATTAGATAAAGCTGCTGCTGACGATGGATATATTATTCAGAAAGTAGATTATTATAAGAAAATTGTCGATTGCCCGCAAATTAGCGCCTGCCCTGCAAAACCCGACATTACCTTTTGGGAGGCATGGCCGGTAAATAAGAATGATACCGTACATATAATGCATAGCAAGGGATATACAGATCAGTCTTTCCATCGTGCTACGCCAAATAAGTCCGGGTCTGTCGCCAAGATCGGGGAGATCAGGTTCTTCTTGAAATCAGTCACCGGCGACCTGGGCAGTATCGGAACGGCCAATCCAAAAAGCAACTGGAAGATAGGAAACCAGGGCGGTGTCCAACAGAGCGGGCCACTGCCAACAACTACAACAGCTCCTTCGTGGTGGAGCAAGTCGGTCGAGGGGCCTGCAAGCCGGTCGGCCAGCGCCGATTGGACTTGCTGCGGAAAGGGGAGCGATTTCTTTACAGTAAATGTCAATCCATGAGCATGCTCGCTGAAAATAAGATATTAAAATCCTCCGTTGCAACAACAAGCGCACCGGGTAGGAATCCTTTTTTTCAGGCCAAACTTGCGGTCAATGAACCCGGTGATGTATATGAACAGGAAGCCGATGCCATGGCCGATAAAGTGATCGGCATGAAAGCATCTTCGTCACAAAGCTTTTTTAACTCGGCTATATCAACAGTTCAGCGCAAGGAAGGGACAGATACAGGAACAAATGATCGCAGTGTCCCGGACAATTATATTAATTCGCTGGGTTCTTCCGGTCGGCCTCTTTCGGAGGCCTCACGGCGATTTTTTGAACCGCGTTTTGGTTATGATTTTTCCGACGTGCGTGTACATACGGATGAATCGGCAGCAAAATCGGCACAATCCATTAATGCATTGGCATATACTACCGGCAACCACATCGTTTTTAGCCAGGGACAGTTTGCACCTAACAGCGAAGCGGGCCAAAAGTTAATGGCGCATGAACTAACACATGTTGTGCAGCAAAGAAGCAATGTAGCTGCACCTAAACTACAGCGCCATGTAAACGACATAGTTGCTTACAGTGGCGGTCAAAGCGGTTTTATTTGGGTAATAGAAGCCGGCAAATTGATATATTCAGCCAACGCAGTATCCGGGCATGTGGGGCGGGGCGAAAATGAACCTAACGCAGGGCCAATTCCAACAGGCAAGTACATGCTGCACCCTAACATCGTAGCGCCGACAGTATCCAAATTAGAAGGCGGTGTTTGCGGAGCAGATGGCATTAGTGCCGGTTTCCAGGAAATAACCAGTCATGATCCATCCCCATGTTCATTGTCGCATTATTGTAACGTACCATGCCCGACAAAAGATAATCCCGCACAAAAATGCTTTACACCGATCGATTGCTGGGGGCCAAAAAGAATAAGAATAGAAGGATCGGCAGACGTTGTTAATCCGGCAGGCAAACATGTAACCCGCGGTGGGTTTTTTATACACGGAGGTAATCCGGCTGATGCGGTTAGCAGCGGTTGTGTTAAATCATTAGATAATGGTGTTTTTGATAATATCAGGAAGCTCAAGGGTGTTAGGGGAGCTGTGCCTTTTTGTGTTGGTTCAGCCTGCCCGGCAACAGTTAATAACGCGATAGTTGGAGCGCTTTCTGACATTGGAAACGCTTTATTAAATGATCTGAATTTATAGGAATCCAAATTGATGGAAAAGCTCACATCCATACCTGGCCAGCACAGCAATACAAATGTTGCTCACAGTGGTTTCTCTTTAAATAGAGAACGATTCTTTCAGCCTAAACTTGCTATCAATGAACCCGGTGATGTATATGAACAGGAGGCGGATGCCATGGCCGATAAAGTAATGCATATGCCTGCTTCTTCATCGCAAAGCTTTTTTAAGCCTGCCACAACCGCCATACAGCGCAAATGTAAAGATTGCGAAGAAGAAGACCAGATGCTGCAGCGAAAAGGAACTGACGCTAACCCGATGGCAGACGGGCATGATCTGGATAAATACGGTGATACGCTCGATTCATCAGGGCAGCCGTTGACAAATGCCTCCCGGCAAATGTTTGAGCCGCGTTTTGGATATGATTTTTCAGATGTACGTGTGCATACGGATAATGAGGCGGCTAAATCAGCAAAATCTGTTAATGCATTAGCTTATGCAACCGGAAACCATATTGTTTTTAACCAGGGACAGTATACACCCGATAGCGGCCCGGGTCAAAAACTAATGGCACATGAGCTGACACATGTTGTACAACAAAATAATGGCATGGTATCGCCAAAAAGAATTCAACGCCAGGATGAAAAACCAGACGAGCATCCATTGCAAATAACCAAACGGCTTGAGCTACCGGCACCTGATATGGATCTGCCAAAGGTGCTTGCCTCTCCCGAGAATAAGAAAGAAGACGAGAAACCGCACCTGGGAATCGATTTTTCCAAAGGGGTATCGGCAAATCCTCCTTTAGCGCTCCGGCCCGAAACATACTCGTTTTCCTTAG
>JBQCEA010000568.1:0-2883 GCA_051960695.1 Mucilaginibacter sp.
TATGCTGGATAAACGATGCTTCAATGCAAACATTTGAGACAGCCTATCAGCAGTGGATCAATGCCCTTGCCAATTATCTGATGGACAAGCAGGCCAACCTGGCAGCTTTCCAATCAACTAATGATACCCTGATAGGCTTACTATTTAGCCTGCATAGCGAATACCCGGTTGCTACCCTGCATGATTGTGATGAAAGCAAGGATACCAACCCGGTAATGCTGGGCAAAACCATTTTAGGAACTTAAAAAATTCAGGCCATGAGCACTTTTGTAGTTAATCCGAATGAGTATATTTTTTTCGAACCCGACCAGGTTTTGACGAATGACCATTTGAACCAGCTTTTCGGCTACCTGGACCAGCAGGAACGATGGACACGCAACAAGCTTATCGGTGTAGGCATAGTATGCGGCCTGGAATTGAGTTATGATAGCAGCGCCGGCTCAATTTCCATCTCAGGCGGGGTCGGTATTACTTCACAAGGGTACCTCATCAATGCTTGTATACCGGCCACGTACACTTCGGTAATTCCTTATGTTCAAAAGCCACTGCCTGATATATTGCCTTTCACTTGTGATCTAACTCCTTTTTATCTGCCCAATGATTATGGAACTATATACCAGTTATTAAATGCAGAAGTGGTTAGCAAACGGAAGCAGGATCCCTGTGCCGGTTGCAATCCTGACCCTAATAATCCACCGCCGTCACAAACGCAGCCTCAACCCATAACTTCAATAACTAACTTGTCTGACTATGTGGTGGTGTTATTCCTGGAAGCGCAGGAAAAAGACCTCAAGAACTGCAATATGCAGGATTGCAATAACAAAGGCGAGTTGATGATCTTTACGCTGACACCTTTGCTTGTGCTGAAGAAGTTTATCAATTCCAACGGTGGGAATCTTCCATCGAAACCAAAAGAGATCAGGTTCAAACGGTTCAATGTCCCCTATACCGATCTTAAAAATTCGACCCAAATACTGGAGGCGTTTTTAAAAATAATGGATATGAATACCCTTGCCGAAATTGAGGGGGCATTGTCATACTGTTACAATTATACTTCCGCCTATTTTCCTGGCTTGACCAATTTCCCATTTACCAGCACACCCGGCCAGTATTTGCATGATACCATCGATAAAATATTAAAGACCGACCCGATATTTATTCAGTACTGCTATGATTTTCTCAATGATCTGATCTTAGCTTACTATGAATTCAGGGAAGCGGCAAAATGCGCCGATAGTAGCTGTTGTGTAAGCGAATGTCTTTTCCCCCTGCACCTTGTTTTGGGTGTGGCCGGTACTAACACCAGCAATTCAGATCAGTACCGCCAGCCTTTCTTAAAAGTAGCCGGATGCTGCCAGGAAGGAGGCTTAAACGAACTGCAATTCCTTTACAACCGGATGCTGTTAATGGTTGAACTGTTTTATGATGTTTACAGGGCATCTTTATTTACCAGGCAAAGACAGCAGCTCAACATTAAGATCACTCCAAGCCAGTATGAATTTTTCCCTTTGTCCGAGCGGGCCATTCCATATTATTATAATCAAACCAAGACAGGAGATCAACTATACCAATACTGGAACTATAACAAGTCGGTGAATGGCGACGCGGCTTTTAATTTAGGTTACAATGCCAGCGATTATAATTTGGACGACTCGGTACAAAACCCCTTAAAATATGATATAGAAAAGAATATTTTTTTCAGGGTAGAAGGGCATATTGGTGAGCAATACCAAACTGCACTAACAAATATCTTATCGCTGAGACAACAGTATAATCTTCCTTTTGATGTGGTGGCTGTATCCGCAGATATGCTTGATCTAACAGGCACATTGCCAACCTGCCAGATACAGGATCTGGATACAAATTACCGGCTGATCATAAGCGAATTTGCCTGTAAAGTACACGGCACGTTCTGTTCGCTCAGCAAACTGCCATTTCCGATAACACAGGACCGGGTTAAAGGCCAGGATTTCGAAAGTACGAAGAACAGCATTGGGATCATCGTCAATCCACTGCCCGGTTCATTGGATTTTGATAATCCCAACTATCAGAAGGGCGATTTTTTGAGAACCTTTTGTCCGGCTGTAGAGGGAACCATTGGAGAAGCTTATTTGGGTTTGATCAATAACACTGATTTCGGCACCCAGTTAAATAATCTGATCACCAGTACGCCCAATTACCAGGAACATATTCCAATGTACACCTATTACTTTGCGGTCTTCTATTTTATAAACGCCGTTGAGTCATTGATGTATATCCTGATGACCAACACCATAAGTACACTTGATATCAATGAATCAGAATCTACCTTTACTGCTGCTTATCAATGGTACCTGATATCACTTAATGCCGTTTCAGCTGAGTTTTTGGCAGGGACTGAAGGTCAGACCCAGCCGCCATACACGGCAGCGATAATGAATACCATTGATCAAACTATTTCCATCGCCGATATCCTGCTTTCTGTTTGCGCTGACGACAGGTTGCAAACGCTCAAAAATGAATACCTGGACAGGCTGAAAAACTATGAATCGCAGATATATTTCCTGAATTACTTTAAAAAGCATCCAGGGTTAGAGCACAAAGCCGGCGTACCCAAAGGAGGAACATTGGTATTGGTGTATCATGAAGTTTCTCTTTCATCCTTACGGCCATTTGAAAAGCCTATTGAGGAGCAAAAGGCGGCGCCTGCAACCGGCCTTAATTTAACCGAAAAGCAGGTTGCTTCCATTTTAAAATTTGTTGATGATTGCGGCACAACACAAACGATTGATAAAACCGCCATTATCGAAATACTGGCACAGGTACCGCCTGACCGGTTTCAGATACCGAACGGCGCGATAATAGCTGATTTTTATGTGCCTTATTTATGCTGTTCGGATTGTG
>JBQCEA010000569.1:0-8634 GCA_051960695.1 Mucilaginibacter sp.
GACACCAAGCCTGCGCAAAGGGGTTGTTTTCAAGCCGATCTTATCAAACCATGGATAAACCCAATAGTTAAACATCGGGATAAAGATCAGCAAGAATACCGGATTAAAGGTTTGTACCTGTCCTGCCAGCATGGTAAATTTAACAAAGCCCAGGTTGACGGTGCGGTCCATTTTAGCAGCCTGCAATACCCATTCAGAAAGGTTCTGATCCCAAACGATCCAGAATGCAAGTGCAAAAAAGAATACAGCCATTACGCGGTAAACGGCCTTAATACCCTCTACCTTTTCAGGGTCATATTGTCCTTTAGCCACATCCAGCCACGATTGTCCTTTTTGCTTTTTGCCAAGATGTGTAAGGGCATAAAATGAAATGAAAACAAAGTTGTTTTTATTAACACCTACCGGTGGTACTCTTACATACATTTTTCTTCCTGAAAAGAAAATAATAGTAGCCAAAGCCATTAAAATACCGGGAATACCAAATGCAAGTCTCGGGCCGTAATTGGCGTATGTCCATGGGATCAAAACTGTTGATACCATTGAACCTGCATTAATGCTGAAATAAAACCAGCCGTAAACTTTTGACAACAGGTCCTGGTTTGATTTATCGAATTGGTCACCCACATTGGCAGATACACATGATTTGATGCCGCCAGCACCTATTGCTATCAAAATCAGGCCAGTAGAAAATAGACTTAAGTTATTGGTGAATGATGAAGTAAAAAAGTTACCAATGCAGTAAACGATAGATATCCAAAGTATGACTTTGTATTTTCCAAAGAACCAGTCGGCCATGATGCCGCCAACCAATGGCATAAAGTAAGATAGTGTTACGAACAGGTGAGTTATCTCATTTGCTTTAGCTTCTGACGCTGTTGTTAAAGCCGGATTATGGGCAGGGTTGTAAAACTGGGCCACTAAAAACGTTACCAGTATGGAGCGCAAGCCGTAATAACTGAAACGTTCGGCAGCTTCATTACCGATAATATAAGGTACACTTTTAGGGTACTTCGATTTTTGGGCCACAGGGGTAGCCGCCAGATCTTGAGTCATGTTAATTTGAGAAAAATTTGACTAAAATACTACAATTCCGGTAAATCGAAATTTTATGCTGAAATTATTATCGAGAGTTTGGTATTTGTTTGGTTTATTGGTTGTAGAAGTTGTATTGGTTGTAAAGCTTGATTAGATAGAAACTTAACTACTACAACTAATTCAAACATTTAAACTTAATTTCCACCTGTCGCCCTGTCTATCTCTCCTTGTTTTTTAGGATCGATATACTCTTCATCATGGCTGTTTGGTTTATTGCGCATGTCGAGGTTATCTACATATTCCCATTTACCATTTTTAAAACGGTATCCATCATACGTCATATCAGGGCCGTAGGTATTAAAATTATTCTTTTGCTTCTTATCCGGAGGTGAAAGGTGGTCAAAAACAATTAAATGCTGTTCTGGATCATATTGAAGCAACATCGACGCCTGACGGGTATATTCAAAAACCACACGTTTACGGGTTTTGCCATTGCCATCAAATACACTGTGACCAAAAATAGGATGATTTTCACGGTTGAATGAAAGCACTTCTATCACCTTCTTGGTAGACTTCACGGTATTTCCTTTCCAGCCCAATAGCACATAATATGGGTTTTGCTCGGTATAAACGGGGATGATCTTATAATATTGGGCCCCGTACCATTTCAGGTTATCAGTTACGGTATCTTCGGGATGCTTGATATAGGGAGAATAATCGCTTAACGGATACATCAGTAATTTTTCCCCAGTGTTCATTTGCACTGTTCCATAATAACGATAGCTGCCATCGTCAAATGTTATATGCCATGTAAATATGCGGAAGCGATTGTCAGGAGAGTTTTGAATACTGACAGTTTTAACAGAATCAAATGGGAAATTAAAGGAATGCGGCACTTTAAGCGCCTTTACCAATGTACGAATAAACTGTGCGTTATCATTCTGCCTTTCCATCTCGGTAGTATCGTTGATAAACTTTTTACCGAGCACTGTAAGTGTATCCTGGTATAAATTTAACTGGTGGATATTGCCGGTTTCATCCGAATGTTGTGCAAGCGAAAACAGAGGCAGCATTAATGTTGCCAGCAGAAGAATAAGCAGTTTTTTCATTATGTATATTAACGCAGATTTTCAATAACCATTGCACTGGCGCCGCCGCCGCCGTTACAAATACCTGCAGCGCCGTATTTACCGCCGTTTTGTTGCAATACGTGCAGTAAAGTTACAATAATTCGTGCACCTGAAGCACCCAGCGGGTGACCAATTGAAACTGCTCCGCCATTTACATTAACTTTTGAGGGATCGAGGTTCAATTGTTGATTGTTGGCAATAGCAACCACTGAAAAGGCTTCATTGATCTCAAAATAATCGATCTGTTCGGAAGACAGTCCAGCGCGGTTCAACGCCAACGGAATAGCTTTTGATGGGGCATTAGTAAACCATTCAGGGGCCTGTTGTGCATCAGCGTAAGAAACTATCCTTGCTAACGGTTTTATGCCAAGCTCATCCGCTTTTGCTTTGCTCATTAATACCAGTGCGGCAGCACCGTCGTTCAAAGTTGAGGCGTTGGCCGCTGTTACTGTTCCTTCTTTCTGGAAGACAGGCTTTAACGCAGGTACTTTATCAAATTTTACTGTTTGGGGTTCCTCATCATCAGCAAATAAGGTCACCTCGCCCTTTTTGTCTTTTAGCTCAACCGGGGTTATCTCATCTTTAAATTTGCCTTCAGCCTGCGCTTTTTGGGATCTTTTGTAAGATTCGATAGCATAAGCGTCTTGTTCTTCGCGGCTAATATGACATTCTGTTGCGCACAATTCAGCTGCCGATCCCATATGATAATCGTTATATACATCCCACAGGCCATCTTTCACCAAACCATCTATTAATTGTCCATTACCAAGCCTGTAACCGTTTCGTGCTTTGTCTAAGTAGTAGGGGACATTGCTCATGCTCTCCATTCCACCGGCAACAACAATATCATTTTGTCCAAGGGTTATGCTTTGAGCTCCCAACATGATCGCTTTCATTCCCGATGCACAAACCTTATTGACCGTAGTGGCCGGCAAATAAGGTAGTCCGGCAAAAATAGCCGCCTGGGTGGCCGGTGCCTGACCCACATTAGCCGACATGACATTGCCCATATACACCTCCTGAACCTGATCGGGTTTTAACCCGGCTTTTTCAATTGCCGATTTGATAACTATCGCGCCAAGCTGAGTTGCCGACAACGAGGAGAGAGAGCCGCCAAAACTGCCTATAGCTGTACGTGTAGCCGAAACGATATATACTTCTTTCATGAAATAGTAATTGGTTCTCAAATTTAGTTTTTTTGACCTCAAAAGAAACTATGCATGCATAATATTTGCTTGACATAAACATTTGAAATTGTAAAAAAATCCAGTTAGCGGAAAATATAGTATTTTTGGTGGATCAATTTATCGATGGCTAAACTTACTACGTCGCGCCAAAGGGCTATACTGCGCAAATACTCCCTGTATCTTAAGTATCTTATGATGTTGGCCAGTGTTTGTGTAATTGTCTTTACCTTACCCAAGCAGGCAAAATTTAGGTATGAGTATGACCGTGGCCGTATCTGGACTCAAAAGGACCTGATCTCGCCCTATAATTTCGCCATACTAAAAACGCCACAAGAGATTGAAAATGACCAGCAGGAAGCGCTGAGGAGTGTAACGCCGATTTATCAGCTGGATGACAATGTAGGTCAGCAACAAATAGACGGTTATAAGAATGACTTCGAAATAAAGTGGCACAATGCCGGGTTAAATGACAGGCAAAAGCAAACTTATTTAAACTTAGGCGCCAATCTGTTAAAAGAAATATATGACCGTGGATTATTATCCCTTAACCCCAAATATCAGCAGAGCCAGGAAAACTATCCTATTACGGTATTAGATAAAAATGTTGCGACCGATAAAAATACAACCGACCTTTTTACAAAAGAGAAGGCTTTAAATTATTGCGACCAGGCATTAAGCAAGCATAAGAATATCGATAAAACATTTCTGCTTGACCTGATACAAAACCGATTGCAAAATAATTTGCGTTATGATAATAAATTAACGCAGCGGTTGGAGAAAGAGGTTCTTGATGGACTATCAACCACCCGGGGGATGGTACAAAAAGGAGAGGTGATAGTAGCTAAAGGCTCAGTCATCAATGATAAAATTTACCAGGAACTGGAATCGTTTAAAAAAGCCTTTGAAGATAATGCAAGGGTAAATGGCGACGAGCGGCTGGTTTTGCTCGGCCAATTTTTGCTGGTATCCATAGTAATTGCTCTTCTCATAGTGTTTTTATACCTGTTTCGCAGGGATATTTATTTAGACAATCGCCTTGTAGGACTGATTTTGCTCGTGGTGACGGCTATGCTGGCGATGCTTTCGTTAGCTATAAGACTACAACTGCCCAATTTGTATTACATACCTTATTGTATTGTACCCATCATTATCAGGATACTCTTTGATACGCGTCTTGCCTTGAATATCCACATTCTTGTAATACTGGTAGCCGGCTTTTTTGTACCCAATAGTTTTGAATTTGCTTATTTCGAGATCACTGCGGGGATGGTTTCCATTTACAGTATCAAAAACCTGATGCGGCGCGGGCAGTTCCTTTCATCGGCGCTCATTATTACATCAAGCTATTTCGTAGCGTTCCTGGGTATATCATTTATCCGCGAAGGCAGCTTTGTAAATATTGATTGGATGGATTTTTTGCCCTTCGTAGTAAGCGTACTGCTCACCTTGCTGGCTTACCCCTTGATCTATGCTTTCGAAAAGGTGTTTGGTATTACTTCAGACATTACCTTAATAGAACTTGCCAATACCAATGCACCTTTATTAAGGGAACTCGCTTTTACTGCGCCCGGTACTTTTCAGCACTCCTTACAGGTAGCTAATCTGGCCGAGAATGCTATTTATACTATTGGTGGGAATGCTTTGCTGGTGCGGGCGGGTGCTTTATATCACGACATCGGTAAACTTGAAAATCCGCTGTATTTTATTGAAAATCAAAGCTCCGGTTATAATCCTCATGATAAGCTATCATATGAGGAGAGTGCGCAGATCATTATCAAACACGTAAGTGCAGGGGTTGAAATGGCCCGTAAAGCCAACCTGCCTGAAATAGTAGTAGATTTTATCAGGACGCATCATGGTAACACACGGGTTGATTATTTTTATCAGTCGTTCCTGAAAAACTTCCCTGAAAAGTTTGTTAACGAGAATACATTCCGATACCCTGGACCAATACCATTTTCCAAAGAACAAGGGGTATTAATGCTGGCCGACTCAGTTGAAGCTGCTTCGCGCTCATTGCGCGAACCGGATGAAAAATCGATCAGTGACCTGGTGGACCGTATCGTTAAGTACAAATTAAATCAGGACCAGTTGAAGGACAGCGACATAACCTTAAAGGATATTGAAACGATCAAGACCATTTTTAAGCGAATGCTAATGAGTATTTATCACGTGCGGATAGATTATTAAAAAGAAGTAAATTTTTTTTGCCAGCTTTTCTGAATTACTATATTTGCAGTCCCTAAAAAAAGGGATTTATTTTGAAGGTGAGGTGCCTGAGAGGCCGAAAGGATCAGTTTGCTAAACTGACGTACGGGAAACTGTACCGAGGGTTCGAATCCCTCCCTCACCGCTGAAAACTTAGCAATTTACGCTAAACGCCTGTTAGTAAATCGAAATTTTATTCTGATCATCAAATTTTAAAAAGAATTAGTCATTTAACCTTATTGATGACACTGACAAAATAAATAAAGGCCCGCAGGGCCTTTATTTATATAAAAACTTCTAATAGTTGACGGATGGGTTTGACTATTCTGTTCCTGGTGTGGACGAAATCTAATTAAGTAATAGTATTTATTTTAGATATTTTACAATTTACAAATGTCGCAATTCCCGAATTTTTACTAATTACTTGCAATTTTTTTGATTCCAAATGGCTTGCTATATTGCTAATTAACGAATGAAGGATAAACGAAGTCTCTAAGAATTGCCGTAGAATTCTTATCACCAAAGAATTTACTTGGTAAATTATAGTTGCCTGCTGTTACCACTACAATTAGCTTGTTTTTATTGTCAAAAAACAGTCGTTCATCACCATTTCCAACCGCTACGGTCAGGTCAGGTACATGATATGCTGCTGCCGGGTATAACTTCCAGAACAGAAAACCATAGCCTAAATCGGGTGAAATTGCAGCTGACTTTAAGAAGGATTGCTGAATCCAGGTTTTAGGGAGTATCTGTTTACCTTGCCAGTTCCCATTTTGTTGGTATAAAATTGCAAATTTTAAAGCATCCCTTGAACTAAGTCTTAAGCCAGAGGCGGCTTCAGGTTCTTTAACACCGGGAAACTTATGCCAGAAAAAGGATTTTATGCCCAGAGGGGTAAAAAGATGTTCATCTGCGTATTCATCCAGTGGTTTTCCAGTCGCTTTCTCGATAATGTAAGCCAACAACTGCACAGCGCCGCCGTTATAATTCCATTTTGTACCCGGTTTGCTTATCAATGGCTGGCTCAATATATATTGAATAGGGTCAGCAGCTCTTGTCATTCGTATTTCGCTATTCTCGGGATTATCATAGGGAAGATCTTCGTTCCATTTAAAACCGGAAGTCATACTGAGCAATTGCCTGATGGTTATGGTTTTTTTTAAGCCTGTATCCAGTGCCGCATATTCTTTAAAATAATCGAACACCTTTTGGTCGACACTTTTGATCTCATGCCGGCTGATAGCAATCCCTACGCAGGCTGAAACGACACTTTTAGTTATGCTCCGCATATCGTGCAGATCGCTTATGCCATGTTGGACAAAACCTATTGGTGTACCCCAGTTTTCATCCTTTCCCGGTAAATAAATTTCATAAACCAAATGCCCGTTCCTGTAAATCAGAACACTATGAATATTAGTGTAGTAACCGGATTTTAATTTGGAGGTCAGTTGATCCAGGAGAATCGGCTTTATGCCAACGCTCGCTGGGCCAGCAGTTTTAATACCATCCCGCATATCGGGAGGACGTATTTCATCTTGGATTGCCTGGGCCTTGCATGCCAGGCTTAACCCACAGAAAAATAAGACATTAAGCAGTTTCATAATTATAACGTTGATTGTTGTTAATAACTCCAAAGTTACCTGTAAGAACGTTAGCGATATGTGATATTTGTCACCAAATTAAACTCGCTTTTTTAAACGGCTCAGCGTCTCCCTGCTGATTCCCAAATAATCAGCAATAATTTTTGTAGGCAGTATTTTTATTAGTCCCGGGTTATCTTGCATTAACAAGGCATATCTTTCGGTGGCACTAATTGTTATCAAGCTTTCAATACGTTTGATTGAATCGATATAATCCCGTTCCAAACTATTACGGTAGAAAGTTTCCCAGCCAGGCAAAAAATCAGGTAGCCGCCGAAAATTCTCATGGTTTATCAACAGTAGTTCGGATGGCCCCAGAGATTGGATATATGCCATTGACGGCTCCTGTAAAATAAAACTTGGGAAGGACGTACCAAACCGCCCCTCGGATGCCAGGAATCGTGTTGATTCTTTGCCGTCAGCATCTAGCAAGAAAATTCGCAAACAACCTTTATTGACAAAATACATGTGTTTGCAAATTGCTCCAGCCTCCACTAAAACCTGATTCCGTTTAGTATTCTTTAATTCAAAAACATTGCAAACCGCATTAAACTGCTCATCTGTAAAAGTGATATCCCTGGAAAGATGTTTTTTTAATAATTGATACATATTATAAAATTATGTTTTTTCTGCGCGATGACCACTTTTCAGAAAATTTCAATATAATATGAAATGGCTGAATATAATGATAAATGATAACTTCAGACTGGTGACCACTGAACTGCCTTAAAACAATAAGAGTAGGAGACAACATAACAAATGTTGATGACGATTAACGGAGTCATTAAATGTGGCCTTATTTATTTAAGAAAAGTTGATTCCCTTTACCGCCTGGCATGCAATAAGGAGGCTTGTATGAATCGGTTGAAAACCAATAAAGTTTTTAGCTGGATGGGACTCGAACTCGACTATTCATTTTAAATATCTTACAATTTTACAAATGTTTCAAATATTAATAGTGACAACAAAGTTTCATTCACTTCGCAAACTTTTCACAGGGTTCACCAGGGCGGCTTTGATGGCCTGGAAACTGATCGTGAGCATCGTAATGATAAGGGCCGCTATTCCTGAAGCGATAAATACGCCGGCGCCAATGCTTACATGATATTGGTATTTTTCGAGCCAATGTTGCAGAAAATACAGGGCAATCGGGGAAGCGATAACACAACTGATAATCACCAGCAACACAAAATCACGCGATAACAGCATCCAAACCTGTGCTATAGACGCACCCAAGACCTTGCGAATGCCAATCTCCTTGGTGCGCTGTTCGGCGATATAAGCAGCCAGCCCGAACAAGCCAAGGCAAGAAATAAATATGGCCAGTCCTGCAAATATGCCCGCCAGTTTACCTACAAGAACTTCAAGGTTAAATTTGCTGGCATACTCGGCATCTACAAACTTATATTCGTAAGGATATGCCGGGTTGTATTT
>JBQCEA010000570.1:0-4263 GCA_051960695.1 Mucilaginibacter sp.
CACGGGACCCATTACAGGTTCAAAGTATCATGGCAGGTTTATTGGTCGGCCGGTTCAGGAGATCATTAAAGAATCGGCTACAGTACCTACCAACGACCAGAACTTTTTGGAGCGCTGTTCTGCTGCAGGATATTTGGGATATAAAGGCACTATCTCTTATCACACAAGGGCCGGAGGCGCTTATGACTCAGGCAGAAAGGAGCGTGCATTTAAGATAATGGATACGCTTTATGCTAAGGTGCGCCATGGCGATTTTCAGCCGGGCTATGAACCATGTCCTGAATATTTACAGGCTGAAGGTTCAAGCTGGGATGATTTCAGAAAAGATGCTGCCAAAGGATACGAGATAGCCAGCCACTCCATTACTCACGCAACCATGCCGGGTATGGATGAGGCTAACATTAAATACGAACTTGAAAAAAGTAAAGAAGAGATATTGAACCAGATGGGCCCGAAATATACCTTTTCGGCAGAAGTACCTTATGGTTACGAGAATCAGCGCGTGATGCAGATCGCCTACAAAATCTATCCAGCCCTGCGTAACCGTATGCCTGAGCCATTTTTGAAAGAGATAGACCGTGCCAGCAGAAAAACGCCGTCGCCAAATGATAAAGACTATGTTCAATGGCAACGTGGTGCAACTACCAAAACCCCGCTGCCTTTAATGAAGTCATGGGTGGATACAGCCTATGACCGTAAAGATACCTGGCTGGTATTGGTGTTCCATGGGATTGATGGCATGGGTTACGAAGCGTTACCTTCATCAATGTTGGACGAATATTTCCAATACATAAAAGGTAAGCAAGACAAATTATGGGTTGCCACCTTCGGCGACGCAACCCGGTACATGCGTGAACGTGAAGCATCCAAAGTAAATTCGGATGAGAAAGCAGGAAAGATCACCGTTACGCTGACCCATTCGCTGGATAAAAGCATGTATTATTTGCCATTAACGCTTAAAACCTATGTACCTTCTAATTGGAAAACTGCAAAAGTGCAGCAAGGAAAGCATATACATAGTGTAACCGCCAAAACAGATGATAAAGGCAGCTATGTGCTTTATCAGGCAGAGTCTAACGGGTCGGTAATCACTTTATCTAAGGCCTGATCAGACAGAACGCTGAGGTATGAATATTGGCCCGGCACAACGCAGCCAACTAATTAACTTTTTTCTATTTTTGCGATTGATTTGGGAAAAGCCATATCACATTCCTTTTCAATGGATATATCAGTAGTAGTACCTCTTTATAATGAAGTAGAATCATTACCCGAATTAACCTCGTGGATAAGCAAGGTGATGAAGGAAAATAACTTCACCTATGAGATCATCCTGGTTGACGATGGCAGCACTGACGGTTCGTGGGACATGATCGTTAAATTACAGGAGAACAACCCTTTTATCAAAGGCATCAAATTCAGGCGAAACTACGGTAAATCTGCTGCGCTGAATGTTGGCTTTGATGCGGCAAAAGGTCATGTGGTGATCACAATGGATGCAGACCTGCAGGATAGCCCAGATGAGATCCCTGAGCTGTACCGTCGCATAACAGAAGAAAAATACGATCTGGTATCGGGTTGGAAAGCAAAACGATATGATCCGTTGAGCAAAACCATCCCAACTAAGTTCTTTAATGCTGCAACGCGCCGCATGTCTGGTATCAATAATCTGCATGATTTCAATTGCGGCCTAAAGGCTTATCGCAGCAATGTTGTAAAAAACATTGAGGTTTATGGCGAAATGCACCGATATATACCTGTTATAGCCAAATGGGCCGGCTTTCATAAAATAGGCGAACAGATAGTTGAACACAGGGCAAGAAAATACGGCAAGACAAAATTTGGCATGAGCCGGTTTGTCAACGGTTTTCTCGATCTGCTTTCCATATTCTTTGTGGGCAAATTTGGCAAACGGCCAATGCACTTCTTTGGCACGATGGGTGTATTGAGCTTTTTAGCAGGAACAATTATTACGATCTGGATGATCGTTGATAAACTGGTTTCCATAGCCAGGCACGAGCATTACCGCAATGTAACAGAACAGCCTTTGTTCTACATCGCTTTAGTTGCCGTAATATTGGGCTCGCAACTATTTTTAACCGGTTTTGTAGCCGAATTAGTTTCACGCAGCTCAAGCGACCGCAATAAATACCAGATAGAAGAAGTTATTTAATCGGGACGTGAGATTTGAGATTTAAATTTATGTTTTTAAACAGACTTCGCTTATTAAACTGTCTCACATCTCATATCTAAAATCTCACATCTAAAAGAGCAATGTTTTTTTCCATTATAATTCCTTTATACAACCGTCCGCAGGAAATAAAAGAGCTCCTTGAAACACTCACCGTTCAAACCTATAAACAGTTCGAGGTATTGGTGATCGAAGATGGTTCAGTAAATGATGCGGAGGAAATTGTAAAAAGCTTTGCGGATCAGCTTGATGTAAGATATTTTAAGAAAAAGAATGAAGGCCAGGGCTTTACACGTAACTATGGCTTTGAACGCGCTAAAGGCGATTACTTCATCATTTTTGATTCAGATTGCCTGATACCTGAAGATTACCTGCAAATAGTTAATGATAGCTTGAACATCAACTGGCTGGATGCTTACGGTGGTCCGGATGCATCGCATCCATCATTTACCGCCGTTCAAAAAGCTATCAGCTACAGCATGACCTCCCCTTTTACAACAGGCGGCATCAGAGGCAACAAAAAAGGCATTGGCCAGTTCCACCCACGCAGCTTTAACATGGGCGTGTCGCGAAAAGTATGGGAGAAAGTCGGCGGTTTCATCATTACCCGTTCTGCCGAAGATCTCGAATACAGTATCCGTATACATTCGGCAGGCTTTAAGATTGGGTTGATACCTGACGCCAAAGTTTATCATAAACGCCGCACAAACTTTTTACAGTTCTATAAACAAATACACTTTTTTGGCCGGGCGAGGATCAATCTCTATAAATTCTTCCCGAAAGAATTAAAACTGATCCACTTCTTCCCGGCAGTATTTACGCTTGCTGTTTTCTTCAGCATCATAGCAAATATTTTCAGGTGGCCTATAGCCGAATTGTGTAATTTTGTACTGGCCGCTTTGGTTTTGTTAATATTTTTTCATTCGTGGTGGAAAAACAAATCAGCAAAAGTTGCATTTTTGAGCATCATTGCTGCCTATATTCAACTGATAGCCTATGGGTTAGGGTTTATGCAGGACTTTTGGAAGCGTGTTATATTAAAAAGATCGTAGCTGCGTATGTATCATCCGTTTTCTGTTCCAGACACACTTAAAACTTCCTGGTACCTTCTTAGACGCAACTTAGCAGTAATTGCTATTTACTCGTTGCTCGGTTTTCTTACAGTAGGCGTACTTAGTTTTCTGATCTATTGGCTGCTTTATGGTAATATCCTGACATCCATTGGTATTGTGGTGTTGTTGATAGGGATAAGCTTTATTTTTTTAGGATTTATCAAGCTTGTTTTTCAACTGATCGATAAAGAATATTACGATTTTGATTTTAAAGACATTGTTCCAAGCATCAAGATGATGTATAGCTATCTGCTGTTGCTCATCCTGGTAAGTACGCTATCAGTATTGCTTAATAATGCTATCAAAGAAATCAATGAGGGTTTAACACAAAACGTGTTGGGTATTATTGTAGGTGGCTTTTTTCAGTTCTTTTTCCTGTTTTACTTCCCCATTTGTGCATGTTTTATAGTAGATGATGCCTCCGGCCCCTTTGAATCCGTTATTCAAAGCTTCCAGCTGATACAAGGTAATTTCCTTAAATACTTTTTGCTCTTCGTTATTATAGAAGCCATGGTATTTTTAGGTTCGATCACTTTAATCGGTATGCTGTTTGTTATTCCTTTTGTTAACATCATATTGGTTGTCGCCTACCGTAAACTGGTTTACAGCCACCAGGATGTGGACGACGACCCTACCGAAACAAACTAAGTTATGGGTTTGAAAGCTGTATTGAGCCGGGTTTTTGCTGTGTGGGTAAACCAAGATATCAACCGTATACGCACGGATTCTGTTGCCTTACAACAAGAGATATTTTGTTACCTTGTTGTTAAAGCGAAAAATACCACCTTCGGCCGCGACCATCATTTTGATGGCATCCATACTTATGATAATTTCAAAAAGCAGGTACCTATTCGTGATTATGAAGATTTGCGACCTTACATCGAGCGTGTAACACATGGTGAAGAAAACATTTTGTGGCCGGGCAAACCCTCCTATTTAGCCAAAACTTCGGGCACTACTTCA
>JBQCEA010000571.1:0-5674 GCA_051960695.1 Mucilaginibacter sp.
ATCGTTGCGTGTTCACGGCCGATCAGATCACCAATAAACGCGTACACGGCATCTTGAACCGTGGCGACCATTCGGAGATTTCTACCTACATCCAAACCGCCGTTGATAACGATTTCTCAGGAAACGTGATCGATGTATGTCCTGTAGGTGCTTTAACTGATAAGACCTTCCGCTTCAAAAATCGTGTTTGGTTCACCAAACCGGTTGATGCACACCGCGATTGCGATCATGAAAAATGCAATGGCAAAGTTACCCTATGGTATAAAGGGGAAGATGTGCTGCGCGTTACTGCCCGCAAAGATCAGTATGGCGAGGTTGAGGAATTTATCTGTAACACCTGCCGTTTTGATAAAAAGAAAACCAGCGATTGGGTAATTGAAGGCCCGCGCAAGGTGGCTAACTGGTCTGTACAGAGCGCAAACCATTATGAAATGGCGCATCCGCTGCCGGTGGTAAAAACAAACCCTGTTTTACAGGAAGCTAATAAAACTCAGTTCGAAAGGGAAACACGCTTATAATGGGAACTACAGATATTATAGTAAAGCTGGTACTGATCGTGATCATATTCCTGATCAGTCTTGTTGTAGCCATGTACTCTACATATGCTGAACGTAAGATAGCTGCATTCTTCCAGGACCGTTTAGGCCCTGACCGTGCAGGTCCGTTCGGTATCCTGCAGCCATTGGCTGATGGTGCAAAGATGTTCCTGAAGGAAGAGATCATCCCGACGAATTCAAACAAATTCCTGTTCATTGTAGGCCCTTCATTGGCTATCATGACGGCTTGTATAGGCTCTGCGGTAATTCCATGGGGACAAACACTTAGGATCGGTTCTTATTCACTGGATTTGCAGGTAACTGATATTAACGTTGGTTTGTTGTACATTTTCGGCGTAGTATCATTGGGCGTTTACGGTATCATGATCGGCGGGTGGGCATCAAACAATAAATATTCACTATTAGGTGCTATCCGTGCTGCTTCTCAGAATATCAGCTACGAAATTGCAATGGGTCTTTCGATCATTGCTTTACTGATGACCTCAGGTACCTTAAGCCTGAAAGAGTTGGCTGCACAGCAGCATGGTTTCTGGTCGCACGGCTGGTTCACCTGGAACGTATTCAGACAACCTTTGGGCTTTTTGATATTTATTGTATGTGCATTTGCGGAAACCAACCGCTCGCCGTTTGACTTACCCGAGTGCGAAACAGAGCTGGTTGGTGGTTATCATACCGAATATTCATCTATGAAACTGGGCTTTTACCTGTTCGCGGAATACATCAACATGTTTATTTCTTCGGCGGTAATGGCTACCCTGTATTTCGGTGGATACAATTTCCCGTTCATGCACCATTTGGGGTTATCCGATAACTGGGTTACTATTTTAGGCGTTATCGCGCTGTTCATCAAAATATTCTTTTTCATCTTCTTCTTTATGTGGGTTCGCTGGACCATCCCGCGTTTCCGCTATGACCAGCTGATGGACCTGGGCTGGAAGACTTTGATACCGTTGGCTATAGCCAATATTGTAATAACCGGTGTGGTTATGACTTTAATTAGATAATTGGAGCAAGAGATTAAATGGAATCATTTAGCAATAAACGTAAGGTACTTGAATCAAAGCCGCTCAGCTTTTGGGAGCGTGCTTACCTGCCTGCTATCATAAAAGGTTTAGGCATCACCTTAAAACACTTTTTGTTCACCAAAGCGGTTACAGTGCGTTACCCTGAGCAAAAGCGTGAATTTTCAGAGAATTTCCGTGGTTTGCATTCGCTTAAACGCGATGAGCAAGGCCGTGAGCGTTGCACTGCCTGCGGTTTGTGTGCATTATCATGCCCTGCGGAAGCCATAACGATGATAGCTGCTGAAAGGAAACCAGGTGAAGAGAACCTGTACCGTGAAGAGAAATATGCAGCAGTTTACGAGATCAATATGCTGCGCTGTATCTTTTGTGGCTTGTGCGAAGAAGCTTGCCCTAAAGAGGCCATATACCTCGACGGCGACATCGTACCAGCCGACTACCTGAGGAAAGATTTTATTTATGGTAAGGATAAATTAGTGGAGGCGCCCTTAAATCAATAAAAGAAGTTTATAACTTTGCCTCACTTTTTCGGGGTAGGTTATTACGGTAAATATCACAATGAGTATATTTTATTTTATCGCATTTTTGTCCATACTGTTCTCAGTATTGGTTATATCTGCAAAGAACCCTGTACATAGTATCCTTTACCTTGTATTAACCTTTTTCACTTTTACCATACAGTACATTTTACTTAATGCGCAGTTTGTGGCCATTGTAAACTTTATTGTTTACATGGGCGCTATACTGGTACTGTTCCTGTATACGCTGATGCTCATCAATCTGAACAAGGATGCCGAGCCGGTAAAATCCAACATGGTAAAAATAGCTGCCGTTTTGGGCGGGGGATGCCTGCTGATAGTTATTGTAGGTGCTCTGAAAGCGGTTGGTGTTTCTGATCCGGTTGTACTTAAAAATCCGGGCCTGGGCTTAGTGAAAAACCTGGGTAAAATATTGTTTAACGAATTTTTGTTGCCATTTGAAGTGTCATCATTACTGTTGCTATCGGCAATGGTAGGTGCGGTATTACTGGCAACACGAGATAAAAAAACCACAGTGTAATGGATAGTTTTTTTAAAACAGCACAAGCGGTACCACTGAATCACTACATCCTATTAAGCGCCATCATATTTTCAATTGGCGTAATGGGAGTATTGCTTCGCCGCAATGCCATCATCATTTTCATGTCGGTTGAGCTGATGCTGAATTCGGTAAACCTGCTGCTTACAGCGTTTTCGGTTTACCGCGGCGATGCTACGGGGCAGGTTTTCGTATTCTTTATTATGGCACTGGCAGCAGCCGAAGTTGCTGTAGGCTTGGCCATTATTGTGATGATATACCGTAATACCAATTCGGTTGACATTAATGTACTGAACAGATTGAAGTGGTAAAGCCCCACCCAAACCCTCCCCGGAAGAGAGGGCTTGATAAGGCTGCAAAACATTAAATAATAAATATTAATCCAAAAGTCTCCCCTGCCGGGGGAGGTTTAGTAGGGGCTTATAAATGAACAATTATATCTGGCTTATTCCTGTATTACCTCTGGTCGGTTTCCTCATTAACGGGCTCGGCCGAAATGTTTTATCAAAAGGTATTATCGGTTTTATCGGCAGTGCAGTGGTGCTGGCATCGTTCGCATTGAGTATTGGTGCTTTCTTGCAGGTTAAATCTTCCGGAGCTTTTAATGTTACTTTATTCGACTGGTTCTCGGTTGGCTTTTTCAAGGTACAATTCGCATTCCTGATCGACCAGTTAAGCTCACTGATGCTGCTTATCATTACCGGGGTAGGTTTTCTTATCCATTTATATTCGGTAGGATATATGCATGATGATGATGGTTTCGGTAAGTTTTTCGCTTATCTCAACCTGTTCATCTTCTTTATGCTTTTACTTGTATTAGGTTCAAATTACCTGATCCTGTTCATTGGTTGGGAAGGTGTAGGGCTTTGTTCTTACCTGCTTATCGGGTTTTGGTATACCAATCCGGCTTATGCCGACGCAGCTAAGAAAGCGTTTATTATGAACCGTATCGGCGACCTCGGTTTTATCCTGGGTATTTTCATTATAGTTAGTGTATTCGGCAGTGTAACTTATGCTGATATATTTCCGCATGCACGGTCTATTCATGGTTTAAATATTACGTTTACAGTAATTACCATATTACTTTTTGTAGGTGCAGTTGGTAAATCGGCACAGATACCATTATTTACCTGGCTGCCTGATGCGATGGCCGGCCCAACACCGGTATCAGCGTTGATACACGCCGCAACCATGGTTACGGCAGGTGTTTATATGGTAGCAAGATCGAACATCTTGTTTACTCTGGCACCAATCACGATGGAGATTATTGCGGTTATCGGTTTGGCTACTGCAACGTTCGCAGCGCTTATTGCACTATCACAAACAGATATTAAAAAGGTATTAGCCTATTCAACTGTATCGCAGTTAGGTTATATGTTCCTGGGTTTGGGAGTAGGCGCTTACACTGGTGCATTCTTCCATGTATTAACCCATGCATTCTTCAAAGCGTTATTATTCCTCGGGGCTGGTTCGGTAATACATGCCATGAGCAACGAGCAGGATATGCGCAGAATGGGCGGCCTGAAAGGAAAGTTAAAGATCACCTTTATTACTATGCTGATCGCAACGCTTGCTATTTCAGGTATACCACCGTTCGCCGGTTTCTTCTCAAAGGATGAAATATTAGCGGCAGCCTTTGTACATAATAAAGCAATGTATGTGATCGGTGTGATTACCGCCATGTTCACCTCGTTTTATATGTTCCGCTTATTGTACCTTACTTTCTACGGTAAATTCAGGGGAACAGCAGAACAGGAACATCACTTGCATGAGTCGCCTCCAACCATGACTATTCCACTCATCGTGCTGGCAGTACTTTCAATAGTAGGTGGTTTTATCGGCATACCGGAAACTTTAGGCGGCCATCATTGGCTTGAACACTTCCTTGCACCGGTTTTCAAAGATTCAGCAGCTTTATTACCTAAAGCGGGTTCTGAAACGGTAACCGATGTATGGCTGATGGTTGCTTCCGTATCTGGCGCTGTAGCAGCACTACTGTTTGCTTATGTGCGTTATGTGAAAAATGGTCACGTGCCTGTTGAAGATACCGAAGAAAGGCCAGGTTTGGTGAGCCTGTCTTATCACAAATTCTATGTTGACGAGATCTATGATTTCCTGATCAGGAAGCCTTTAGATTTCTTATCAGATTTCTTTTACAAGGTTGTCGACCTGTTAGTGATAGACGGATTAGTGAACGGGCTTGGTAAATTATCAGTGCGGACAAGTAAGGGTCTTCGGCTTCTACAGGCTGGTAATGTGGGATTCTATATTTTCATGATGGTAATAGGTATCATCGCCCTTTTGGTTTACAGTTTAGTCAAGATATAACAATAAGCGTTTACGATAGAAAAAATGTCAGTTAGTATTTTAATTTTTTTACCGGTTGTAGCAGCTCTTGTTGTTCTATTCTTTAAAAAAGAGGCAGCCAAATATGCCGCTCTTGCTTTTGCTATCGCCGAGCTGGTTGTTGCCGGTATAATGGTGAGCCAGTTTGTACCTGATACAAGCACCCAGTTTACCGTTACTGCTCCCTGGATATCTTCGGCAGGAATTTACTTTAGTGCCGGAGTTGATGGTATTAGTATGATCATGGTGATATTGAGCACACTGCTTGTGCCGCTGATCATCCTTGCAACCTTTAAGCACCAGTATAAGAATGCACCTGTTTTTTATGCATTGATATTGTTTATGCAGGCGGGTATGCTTACCGTGTTTACTGCACTGGACGGCTTCCTGTTCTATGTAGGTTGGGAGATTGCCCTGATACCTATCTACTTTATTTGCGCAATGTGGGGCGGTGCAGATAGGATTCGCGTCAATATTAAATTCTTCATTTATACGTTCGCAGGTTCATTGTTCATGCTTATCGCATTGATCTATCTGCGTATGCAAAACCCTTCAGGCTTGTTTGACCTGCATCAGTTTTATACAATGAAGCTGGATGCCCGTCAGCAAAGCTGGATATTCTGGGGATTCTTCCTGGCGTTTGCTATCAAAATGCCAATATTCCCATTCCAT
>JBQCEA010000572.1:0-5170 GCA_051960695.1 Mucilaginibacter sp.
ATTGTCTTCAACGTATGCCGCTGGAAGTTCCCGGGCGAATGGGCGATAAAAAAGGCCGATTCATGGAGGATATACGGCGACATCAGGCCGCAGTTTTCGTCTATCCTTGCAATTATTGATGTTGACGCCGGTTTATATAAATATGCTTCGGCCGGGCATTACAATGATATGGATATGCTGCAGGTAGGCCGGGGTATGAGCTATGATGAAGATAAAACCCACTTCTCGATGTGGTGCATGTTAAATTCGCCGTTGTTGGCAGGAAACGATCTTCGCAACATGTCTAAACAGACGATTGAGATCCTGACCAATAAAGAAGTGATCGCCCTGGATCAAGATCCAGGCTTTAAGCAAGCAAGACGGATACTGCGTGAGAATAATGCAGAAGTGTGGTTGAAGCCGCTGGGAATAAACGGCGGCCATTCGGAAGCGATCGCCATTATGAACCGTGGTGATCACAAAACGACTTTTAACCTGTCTGCAAAAAGACTTGGGCTCAGCTCAAAAAGTAAGCTAAGAGACCTATGGATGCATCAAGATATTGGGCGGATAGGCAGATCAAGAAAGTTTACTATTCCGAAACATGGCATTGTTGTTTTGCTGGTATCCTGACGAGCACGCCAAACTTATCTCACAGTTAACATTAAAATATTCTTTTTATTTAAATGCCTTTGTAGGTTGTAGATTTTTTGCAAGATTTGATTAATTGTTGCTATTGCCTTATAGTTGTGCCTGTATTAACTGCGAGCCAACCCGTCTTACCCGTAAATATTAATCACTAAATGGCTATAAATAAAAAACGTACAGGTAAATCGTCTATGAATACCTCAAAAACGCCGGGCATTTCAAGGCCTGCTAAAAGTAAATCTTTTCCCATTATTTGCATTGGCGGATCGGCCGGAGCATTTAAGGCTATGGAAAAGTTTTTTACGCATATGCCGGCTGACAGCGGGATGGCCTTTGTGATTATAATGCACCTGGATAAGAGCCATGCAGGAAGCGTATCCGAACTTATACAAAATTTTACGCCTATGCCGGTTAAGGAAGCGCAGGATGGCGGACAAGTGGAACCTGATACCATCTATGTGATCCCGCGCAATAAGGACATGGGCATCCATAACCGCAAGTTGCTTTTGCTTGTACCTGCAAAACCAAATGGTTACCGCTTACCTATCGACTATTTCCTCCAAAGCCTGGCAGAAGACCAGTGGAACAGAGCTGTAGCTATTATTATGTCGGGGATGGGGTCGGATGGTGAAACAGGCGTGCGGATGATAAAGGAAAAACTGGGGATGGTGATGGTACAAGATCCTGAAACAGCCCAGTACAGCAGTATGCCGCAAAGCGCCATTGGCACCAACCTGGTTGATTATGTACTGTCGCCGGAAGAAATGCCTATCAAGCTGATCCAATATCTCAACCACCCAGCAATGGCCGAAGAGATAAACGAGCAGTCGAAAAATGAGAGCCGCGATGCCACAGCCATTCAAAAGATACTGATGTTGCTGCGCACCCATAATGGGCATGACTTTGCGCAATACAAAAAAAACACCATCACCAGGCGTATCGACCGCCGGCTGGCGTTTCATCAATTGCCTGATTACGGTCATTATATCACCTACCTGCGCGAAAATCCGCATGAGATAGATACCCTGTTCAATGAATTGCTGATAGGTGTCACCAAATTCTTTCGTGACCATGCCGCATTTGACGTCTTGAAGGAAAAGCTGTTCGGCGTACTCCGGCAAAAGGCAGAAAGCGATCCGGTACGGGTTTGGGTAGCCGGTTGCTCAACGGGTGAAGAAGCTTATTCCATAGCTATATTGCTGATGGAATGCCTCGGCACCATGAAAATGCGGAAATTACCAAAGGTACAAATATTTGCTACCGACCTGGATGCTGAAGCAATTGAGCAGGCCCGGCAGGGAATTTACCTTGATAATATTATAGCCGATGTCTCTATCGAAAGATTGGAGCGGTTTTTCACCAAAAAGGATGATCGTTACGTCGTAAAAAAAGAGCTTCGCGAGATGATCGTTTTTGCACAGCATAACATCATTAAGGATGCTCCGTTCACCCGGCTTGACCTGCTTTGCTGCCGTAACGTAATGATCTACCTGAATGCCGACCTGCAAAAGAAAATTATACCAATATTTCATTACTCGCTGAACCCCAAAGGCGTACTGTTCCTTGGCCCTGCCGAAACTTTGGGCGGATTCAGTGATATGTTTGTTCCAATCGATGCCAAATGGAAAATTTTTGAACGAAAGGAAGGCGCTGCATCGATGGGCAAGATGCTTGATTTTCCCTTTAATGTTTCCAAACAACCCATTCAGATATTTAAAATGGATGAGCCAAAACCAATAAAGAAAAAAACCATCGCTGAAACCTATAGCAAAATATTACTGGACAATTACACACCGGCGTCAGTACTGGTCAATGAAAAAGGAGATATACTTTATATTAATGGGCGTACCGGAAAATTCCTTGAGCTCATTTCAGGCGAAGCCGTGATGAATGTAAACCAGATGGCACGCGAAGAGCTTAAATATGCACTCAGCAATGCTATTCACCAGGCCCGGGTACAAAAAAGCGCCATCACGGTAAACGATATTAAGATCAGGGAAGATGGCCTCACCCGGCTTGTGAACCTAAAAGTTGAAATGCTGCAGGATAACGCATTAAGCGGCCTGGCATTGATCATCTTCGAGGATAAGGGCATCCAGAAAAAATCGGAAAAAAAGACAAAGGAAGCCAAAACGGAACACGACGCTATTACCGAAGAGCTTGAAAAAGAGCTATTGTATACCAAGCAGCAGCTGCATAATACCATTGAGCAGATGGAAACTTCGCTTGAGGAACTGAAATCAACGAACGAGGAGCTGCAGAGTACCAACGAAGAACTGCAAAGCACTAATGAGGAATCGCTGACCACTAAGGAAGAGATGCAATCGCTCAATGAAGAGCTGATGACCATTAACATGCAGTACCAGTCTAAAGCGGACGAATTGACGCAGCTGAACAATGACATGAAGAACCTGCTGGACAACACCGAGATCGGCACCATATTCCTGGACACGAATATGACCATCCTTCGTTTTACCCCGCAGGTGAAGAAACTTTTTAATGTAATACCATCTGATATCGGGCGCTCTATTAATGATATTGTGTTCAATTTTGATTATCACGGCCTGGAAGAAGACATACACAGGGTAATAGAAACACTGGCCATTAAAGAAGTGGAGATCAAAACCAAAGCCGACGAATGGTATATATTACGCATTATGCCTTACCGCACGATGGATAATTTTATCAATGGCGCGGTACTTACGTTCAACAAGATCACATCATTAAAGCACCTGGAATACCAGCTGGAAGCATTAAAGAATTATGCACTTGCAATAATTGAAACATTCAAAGACCCTGCATTGTTGCTGGATAAGGACTTACAGATACTTAACGCCAATAGCAGCTTTATCCATTTCTTTAAAACCGAACAAAAACTTAAAGGGATGAGTTTCCCGGTTGTTGTACATGAAATGTGGAAGACAAGCAAGCTGGACCAATTTTTAAAGAAATGCTTACAGCAGGATACCCAGCTTACTTTTACACACGATTTTCCTGTAATTGGCAACAAAACGCTTTCCATAACCGCAAAACCGTCTATTAATAAAGAAACGAAGGAAACATCCATCATTATGATAATCATAGAATCAAATGCCTGAAAATTGGAGAACCGATGAAAATGCAGCGCTAAAAACCGAGTTTTTTGATAAACTCAGAAAAAGGGCTGAGCATTTGCTTGGTTCAAAAAATCCGGCGTTTAATTCACTGGAGCCGGATAATGCGGAGAGGGTATTTCAGGAATTACAGATCCACCAGCTGGAACTGGAAATGCAAAACGACGAGCTGAACCTTGCAGCTTTTGAGCTTGAACACGAACGGACAAAATTCTCGAGCCTGTTTGAGCTTGCACCAATTGGCTATTTGGTCTTGAACCGGAAAGGCACCATTACTGACGTCAACCAGACAGGGAGCCGGCTATTCGGATTACGCAAAGAATTATTGATCCATAAAGCCCTTGGTGGTTTTGTGTTTGCAGATGACGCGCCAAGGTTTAATAGTTTTTTCAAGAAAATAGTAGCTGAGACCGGTGAGCAAAGTTGCATGGTCAGGCTGTTTAAATCGCGTGAATCAGCATTCTATGCAGAATTACGCGGCATTTGCATTGGCAAAGCAAACGTCAATAATTGCTATATTACCATAGCGGATATCAGTGAAAAAATGAAGGGCGAACTGGAACTGGAGAAAGCCCGCCAGCGCCTGAATGCAGCCTTAACTGCTTCATTGACTGGGATATGGGAAATTAAATTGCCATCAGGAGAGATATACCTCGATGATTTTAGCAAGCGTATTCTGGGCATACAGCAATATGAATTTGATGGCAAATATTCTTCATTGATAAACTTAATAGACCAGGCCGACCGCGAAATGGTAGATATGGCTTTGCGTACAGCCCTGGTACGTAATAGAGATCTTAATGTTGAGTTTTCCATTCATACGCCTTCTGGTGAGCATAAATATATCAATGCACGCGGTCAGCTTATTTATGACGAAGGTGAAAACAGGCACATGGCTGGGGCGGTGACAGATATTACCGAAAAAAAATTAATGGAGCTGGAAGCATCCAGGTTAAAAGAAACTCAGCAGTTGGAGATTACGGCGTCATCTCTCCAGGCCGAGGAAAATGCCAGGCAAAGTATCAGCGAATCATTGCATGATAGTGTTGGGCAGTTACTTTATGCATTAAAGATAAACCTGGAACATTTGAAAACCGATAATCCCGGTCCACATTATAAACAGGCATCAGATTTACTGAACCAGGTTATTCACGAAGTGCGCAACCTTTCTTTTGAACTGGCCCCATCTATTTTGAAGGACTTTGGATTGATAGCAACTATCGAAGAAATGGCCCGGCGGTTATCGACTGATGAGTTATAGATCAAAATAAAAAGCGCTCCCATTGGCCGCCCAGACATGGCCATGATGGTAAATATCTACCGCATCATCCAGGAACTGGTTAATAATTGCATCAAGCATGCTGAAGCAAGCGAGATCAATATTGAATTATATAAGAAGCGAAATGCCATTCATATACAGGTAAGTGATA
>JBQCEA010000573.1:0-7034 GCA_051960695.1 Mucilaginibacter sp.
GCTTTCCTGAAGCCCCAGCATAGTGAAATAGGAATCCCAATAGTAAGTCTCACGGAACCTGCCACCGGGTATGATAAAATCATGCGGCACGGGTAGCAGTGATGAATATTTAGGAATAGTATCATGCCTGCGATACAATACTTCCCACAAGGTATCAATATGTTTACGGATACCTGTCGATATATCTGATTTGAAAATAGTAGCCGGCGGTCCGGGTATTATAAAATTATCGGTTACAAACTTCTTGAGGTCAAAACCAGGCTTATCCTTTTGCTGATTATAATCTTTCATGATCAAGGCAGGGTCACGGCGAGCCGTAGCATCAACAAATGTTTTATTATCCGGAAAAATGTCCGACATCTGTACGGCTTCAAATAAACCCGGAAATAATTGCCGGGGTGTTAATGTTTGGCACCATGCAGTGCTAACTATTACAACAAACAGGAGTACCGAAAATATTCTTCTCATACAAAAATATGATGATAAGCCTTGGCTCTAAATCAGTTATAATTATAAAATAAAGCTATTAAAGCCAGGTATTCAATACTTTACCGGTATTGGTAATGGTTTTATAACGAAAATTTAAATAAAATAAGCAATCAAATAAACATAATTATCTATTTATCAGTAATTTACAGAACAATCGATTGCAAATTATATATGCATTATTCTATTACTTGTTTAAGAAATTGCAAATAAAAAATCCCGGCAATTTAAGGCCGGGATCATTCATTCAATCCGTGAATTGGTTTCAGGATATAAAAATGTCTTTGTTCAATTATTTTACTTTAGCGCTTTTTGCTGGTACAAGCGGCACTATAATAATGGCTAACAAAAGGGCAACTTCTAATACTGTGATCATTTTCTTTAATATTGAAATAAATAATTAAACCGTTGATAATAGTCTTGGAATAACTATCATTTAACCAGCGTTTTGCGACCAGGAAAATATTATTCCGATCAACGACGGACGAAAAGTATGCCAGCAATAAAAAATATTTTTCAGTAAAAAAAGCCCCAAAATGCTTTTAAAGGAATTTTAAAAATCACTTTAAAAGAAATTGTTCAAGAGAGATTTTTTTCATGATTAGATGTGGGCAATAAAAACTTTTCAGGACAAACACAGAAATTTTCGTGCTTTTCAGAAAATTGCAGATTAACCATTAAAAAGCACTACCTTTTTAAAAACAATATGCTAAAACGTCAAAATTTTAAGGCAATAAGTTGAAATCGGTCGTGTAAAGGCTTAAAAATCAGAGTTGATAGCAGATTTTAAGAGAAAGTCAGGAAAAAAATTACTCATTCAGATCAGAGTTCTTCCCAAAAGCCAAACTTGACAATTTGTCATTACTTCAATTTAAAGCCATTCTGTCATACAGAATCGAACCTTCAACACTGACACATCGCTGCCAAAATGGCAATTTAGGCTTAATATCGTTTTCGAGCTTCAAATTGGTATATGCCAAAGATCAAATAAGATTCAGCATTTTTTGGGTGGCCTTAATAGCTGATACAGTTTGGTCACTATCCAAACCACGGGTTTTAAATTCCCTGCCACTATATTCCCATGTTATAATGGTCTCGCATAAAGCATCAGATTTACCACCTGGAGGAATACGTACCGCATAGTCAGTCAATACAGGTAATATTAGTTTCTTTTTCTGGTAGATCACCTTCAAAGCGTTCATGAACGCATCGTACTGACCATCGCCCTGGGCATGCTCTTCAAAAACATCCCCGCTCACATTGATCTTAAGCGTCACGGATGGCCTCAAATTTTTAGAATGTGTTAGTACATAATTCTCGATATGCACTCTCTCTTCTATCGCATTGCTATCCAGTACATCAGAAATGATATAAGGCAGGTCCGATTGGGTAACAACCTCTTTCCTATCGCCAAGTTCGATGATCTTTTGGGTCACCTTCTTCAGATCAGCATCCGACAAGCGTATACCTAATTGCTGCAGGTTATTCTCGATATTAGCTTTACCGCTGGTTTTGCCCAAAGCGTATTTTCGCTGCCTGCCAAAACGCTCAGGCATCAGATCATTGAAATACAGGTTATTCTTTTTATCACCATCAGCATGTATACCGGCTGTTTGCGTAAACACATTTTCCCCGACAACCGGTTTATTTACTGGTATCCTAAAGCCCGAAAATGTCTCAACTAACTTACTTACCGAATACAGCGACTTCTCATCAACCGAAGTCTTTACACTTTTTACATAATCGTTTAATACAGCTATAGTGCTTGCCAGCGGCGCATTGCCTGCGCGTTCGCCCATGCCATTGATAGTAAGGTGCAAACCATTTACTCCGGCATTCACTGCTTCTAACACGTTAGCAATACTCAGGTCGTAATCGTTATGTGCATGAAAATCAAAATGAACGCCCGGATATTTCTGAACGATCTCTGTTAAATATTCTTTTGTCTCTGACGGTATTAATACTCCAAGCGTGTCAGGCAATAAGATGCGTTTAACAGGCTGTGTTACCAGGAAATCAAGATACTGAAAAACGTATTCTTTAGAGTGGCGCATCCCGTTGCTCCAGTCCTCCAGGTATACATTGCAGTCGATACCGTTAGCCTGCGCATAAGCTATTACCTCGGCAACTTCTTTAAAATGCTGCTCCGGCGTTTTCTTTAGTTGATACGTAAGATGATTCAATGAACCCTTAGTAAGCAGGTTCATTACTTTCGCTCCTGCTTCCAGCATCCAGTTGACAGAAGTTTGCCCGTCAACAAAGGTTAACACCTCTATCTTATCAATAAAGCCATTCGCCGACGCCCATTCAGTGATCTTCTTTACCGCCTGAAATTCTCCTTCAGAAACCCTCGCAGATGCAATTTCGATCCGGTCAACCTTTACTTCGGTTAATAAAAGCTGTGCGATGGTTAGTTTCTCTGAAGCCGAAAAAGATACGCCGCTGGTTTGTTCACCATCCCTCAGCGTGGTATCCATTATTTCGATGTAGCGTTTAGAAGCAGTCATTTTAAAATTGGCAACTCTTGCCGTTAAGTGTTATAAATATTAAAAAGATGTTGAGATAATTTTAGCAGGAACGCAATAATCGGAAAAATTAAAGATAAAGTCACTAACTTTTTGAAAATAAACTGCAAGACTGGATAAGATGGAATATTATTAAAACTCATAATAAAATACTGATATCCTGCCAGTACATCCAATGCTGGTTCAGATTTTCAGCACCCAGCGCAGTATAAAACTTTCTTGCATTTTCATTACCGGGATCGACACATATTTTATGTGCGTTTTGCTCAATAAACCAGGCTGCGAGCTTATGCACCAATTCGGCAGCTATACCTTTTCTTCGGTAATCTGTTTCTACATTTATCCATTCCAACTCACCACCGCAATTTAAGCGCGTTGTAAGATGACCAGCAATAAAACCGGTTATGACATTATCTTCTTCTGCAACATATACTATACGTTCAGGAAAGCCATGTTGAGGCGTGTTCACCCCGTTCATATAACCCGTTACCCTTGGCACCCAGAAATCTTCTGTTTCCCATTCTAATGACCGCAGGTATGCAATAGCCGGAATATCGTTCCTGGTAGCGATTCTGTAGCTTATAGCCATCACATAAATTTCAATGAGTTTCCGGGTGATAGATAAGTCACCTTAACCCCCGGAACATTCCTGAGCAGCCATACACGCATAAATTGTGAGCCGGCTTCCTCGCTGGCAATATGCCCTAATACAACCAATGATATATTATCTCCTTTAGCACGCGCATCACGCACATATTCTGCCGTTTCCCACTCGGATATTTCGCCGCATATCAAAACATCTGGTTTAAACTTTTCAATGCCTTGTATTTGCCGCAGACCGCCCGATGCACCCGGCCGAAACAATACACGCTTACATATCTGAGATGGATCACCGATATACCGCACCATTTCAATATTCAGCTTTTTCTTGGTGTACATTACCAATTCCTTCAAACTCGTTGCAGGCATGGTTAATACATTGGGATTGTCTTTATCCGAGTATTGGTTCCAATTCAGCCGTTCGAGCACTGCCTTGGTAACGCCATCCGGTTTATGGGTATGGATATAATCGTGGTTTCGCCATACGGCGATATTGTGCTGTTTTAAAAGATCGGCCTTATACTGATAAACATCATCATCTTTCAACCATGATGTATCATCAACATGATTATAGAATGTGGGCTCATGCGCAATGATAAAATTGGCACCCAGTTCAATGGCTTTGCGGATCATATCTATTGTAGCAAACATGGTGGTCAGGATGCCTGTAACAACCATGTCCGGACTGCCTGATTTAAGCGTATCGACTGTATTTGGAATATTGCCAACGCCTACCTCTGCAATAAACATATCCATGATCTGCTTTACAGTATAGCTTTTATCCGGAACAATAAAGGCATCCGCCTTACTCAACAATGGCGCTGATAAAAGCGCTCCGGCGCCAATGCTGCTATTCCTGATGAATTTTCTACGCGTAATATTATCCTCTTTTGGCTGGAGAGATCCTGTAATCATAGCTGATTGGTTTTAGTTTTTGAATTTAACATCGAACTACTGTCTTCGTCAAGAAATAGAATAGCTTGTTTATGTTTTCGCAATATTGACGCTGGGCAATGCTCATCTATCTGTCCGTTTAAAGTATTATAAACTGCATTGGCTTTATTCTTTCCCGGCACCATGCAGCAGACAAACTCACCTGCTATTAATGCAGGAATAGTCAATGTAATAGCATGCGTAGGAACCTGATCTAACGAAGCAAAGCAACCATCATTTACCTGTTGTTGCCTGCATGCATTGTCGAGATCGACTACCTTAACCATTAAAGCATCGTTAAAGTTAGCTACATGAGGATCATTAAAAGCAATATGGCCATTCTCTCCTATTCCCATACAAACCATATCCGGTGGGTATTTTATCAGCAGATCGGTATATCTTTTACATTCGTCACTTACATTGTGCGCATTGCCATTGATATAATTCACAGAGTTGAATGGTAAAAACTTAAACAGCCTTTCTTTCAGGAACGTTCCAAAGCTTTGCGATGCACCTTGCGATAAACCAATATATTCGTCCATGTGAAAGGCATTTACCTGTTGCCAATCTATTCCATGTTGTTCCCTTAGTGCTTCCAAAAACTCGTTCTGCGACGGTGCCGCTGCGAATATGATATTGACATATTTCTGAGTTTCCAATAATCGCCTGATCTGTTCGCCAGCAATATTAGCTGCATCTTTGCCAAGCTCTGCCCTACCGGAATAAATCCTAACGTTAATGTTATCAGCTTTAAACGCTTTCATTCCGGTAAACTATTTTGCCATTAATTATGGTCGTTCCAATCCGGATATTATCATCAAATATGACGATATCCGCGTCTTTGCGAGTTTCGATTGAGCCTTTCCTGTCATCAATTTTCATGATAATAGCGGGGGTTAATGCAGCCATTTGTATTGCTTCGGCTAAAGGTACATCAGCCAAATTGACCATATTCCGAATCAGTCGGTCCGCGGTAGCAACGCTTCCAGCAAAGGCCGTGCGGTCAGGCATTTTAGCTACGCCATCTTCCACTATTACTTTAGTGCCGTCTTTCAAACTGCCTAATACACTTTCGCCCGGTGGCATTCCTGCGGCCCGCATAGCGTCGGTTATTAAAGCTATCCTATCCGGTCCTTTGATCTTATAGATCAGTTTTAATAATGGCGCAGGCAGATGAACCCCATCGGCGATGATCTCTACAAACATATCATCTATCAGATAAGCGCTTTCAATCACACCGGCAAACCTGAAAGCATTTCTTCTTGTCACTCCTGACATAGCCGAATAAAAATGCGTAGCCAAAGTGTAACCGTTATTAAAAGCTTCAATTACATCCTCGTACACTGCATCCGTATGCGCAATGGCAGGCAACACACCTTTTGAAACCATGTATTTTCCAAACTCGATAGCACCCTTCCTTTCTGGAGCAGCACTCCATCGCTTAACATGTTTTGATGCGGCAAGTATTTCCTGGTATTCATTAGGGTCAGGATCACGAATGTACCGCGGATCTTGTGCACCGCGCTGGTTCATTGCAAAATAAGGCCCTTCGATATGGATACCTATAAACTGCGAACCCTCAGTATTAATCTTGTCAGCTTCTTCATAAACCCGAAGCGTTTGCAGCAGGCCTTCTTTTTCGCAGCTCAGCGTAGTAGGCAGCATTGCAGTTGTGCCATGTTGGGCATGCAGCTTTGTTATACCCAAAAATCCTTCAACGGAGTTATCCATAAAGTCATGCCCGCCGCCGCCATGTATATGAATGTCAATAAAACCTGGTGAGATATATTTCCCTTTTGCATCGATCTCCATAGCATCCGGGGCGTCAATATTGGTTTTGGAAACCTCTGTTATCTTGCCGTTTGTAATCAACACGCAGCCATCTTTCCATATCCCTTGCGGAGTAATAACCTGGCCGTTAAATATTTTAAACTGCATGTTTATCTGGTATGCGACAAGCGCTGGTATAACAAACGTACTTTGGCATTACGCAGCTCATTTTCCTGCGCCAATTCCGACGGATATAGATAATCCTTATTTAGTGCGATAAAACGCTGATCTAATTGAGTACCTGTTTGCATCAGCTCTTTAAGCTGCGCCAAAACACCAGGTATTTTTGCCGGTGTAAAATCCGGTGAGTTTACATGCTTCTCTATGGCTTCATAAGTAAGATAATACACCCGGATATCTTGCATCAAGCGATAATGCTCAAACTCCTGCTGGTTCTTTAGCGGGGTTAATGAGTTGAGCATTTTTGCAGCCTGCTTTGCGCTGTCCAATAACTGTGCTATTGTAAGTGGCGTTGGAGAGAGCACTTTACCCTGCGATACTTCATAAGGTGCTGTCTTTAACGCTTTCCAGAAAACGACTGATTGCTGGGGCGTAAACCCATATTGTTTTTTGCAATAGTCACTTATAAAACCGTCGATATTTAATGGCTTAGGCGACCGGACACTTTCGGCATAAGCCGCTAAAAGCATATTAAAGCCG
>JBQCEA010000574.1:0-10692 GCA_051960695.1 Mucilaginibacter sp.
TGATCTGGAAAAAGCCAAAAAACAATTCGGCGAAGGCGTTAAACCTATGCTGAAATCGTTCGAATACTGGTTCGGGCCGTATCCGTTTTATGAGGATGGCTATAAGCTGGTTGAAACCCCGCACCTCGGCATGGAGCACCAAAGCGCTGTAGCTTATGGCAACCACTTTATGAAGGGTTATTTAGGGTACGATCTTTCGCGTACGGGCTGGGGGCTGAAATGGGATTACATTATTGTGCATGAAAGCGGTCATGAATGGTTTGGTAATAATATAACTGCTAAAGACCTGGCTGACATGTGGATACACGAGTCTTTCACCTGCTATTCTGAGTCGCTTTATATTGAAACTGAATTCGGCAAAAAAGCCGCACCGGAATATTTATATGGGCTGCGCGAAGGAATACAGAACAAAAGTCCGGTAGTAGGTATCTACAATGTGAACAAAGAAGGTTCTGAAGATATGTACCCTAAGGGGGCTGTACTTCTGAACATGGTGCGTACCATCATCAACAATGATGAAAAATGGCGTGATATTTTACGCGGACTGAATAAAACCTTTTATCACCAGACCGTTACCTATAATGACATTGTGGACTATATCTGTAAGCAATCCGGCATGGACCTGCGGCCTGTGTTCGACCAGTATTTACAGTATGCCAAGCTGCCCACATTACAAGTGGTTTGGCAGGGCGATAAACCTTACTGCAAATGGGTAGCCGATGCAAAAGGTTTTGATATGCCCGTTAAGGTAAAAGTGAAGGGTGGCGAATACCAGTTTATTCATCCAACAACAACACTGAAACCGATTGAACTGGCTGGTGCAGCCAAGGATAACCTGGAAGCCGATACCTTTGATTTTTATATTAAGCTATCAGGGATAGGTAAAGGGAATTAAAAGCCTAACCCTTCTCCAAGAGAGAGGGGAATTAAAGTTTAATAACAGCGCCTTCAAGTCCTCTCCTTTGTCCAAAGGACTCCTTTAGAGGAGAGGATTTAGGTGAGGCCAAACCATAATACACAATGATAAAAAAACTCTTTCTCGCCACTTTCATTGCAGTAATGCTGATCAGTGCCAATACATTTGCACAACTGGGTACTGTAAAAGAAACCTTTACCCGCGCCGACTCACTACGTGGCTATCTTTCTCCGCTACGCACCTGTTACGACATCAATTATTATCACCTCGACATTAAGTTCGATATCGATAACAAATTCATCAGCGGGAATGTGCTGTTCAAGTTTACGGCAACGACGGATTTTACCAAACTGCAGTTCGACCTGTTCAGCAACCTGAAAGTTGAAAAAGTGGTTTATAAAGGCAAGGAATTACCTTATACCCGTGAGTTCAATGCGGTGTTTGTTACCTTTCCTCAGGCTATACAAAAAGGAAGTAAAGAAGAATTTACTGTTTACTATTCTGGCAATCCAACCATCGCCAAACGCGCCCCATGGGACGGCGGTATAGTGTTTACCCAGGATTCGTTAAAAAACCCGTGGGTTGCAACTGCCTGCCAGGGCATGGGCGCCAGCGTTTGGTGGCCTAATAAAGACCAGCAGGCAGATGAGGTAGACAGTGCTTTGATCAGCATCAGTGTGCCTAAGGGTTTGCAGGATGTATCTAACGGCAGGCTGCGTAAAGTAACCAAACTAAGAGACGGTTATACCCGGTACGACTGGTTTGTAGCCAACCCAATCAACAACTACGATATTGAGGCCAATATCGGCGTGTATGCTCACTATACCGACATCTATAATGGCGAAAAAGGTAAGCTCACTATGGACTTCTGGCCTTTGAAATACAATCTTGAAAAAGCCAGGAAACAATGGGACGTTAATGCCAAACGCATGATGGAAGCTTTTGAATACTGGTTTGGCCCATATCCTTTTTATGAAGATGGTTATAAACTGATCGAAGCGCCGCATCTCGGTATGGAGCATCAAAGCGGAACTGCTTATGGCAACCATTACCGCAATGGCTACCTCGGTCGCGATCTTTCCGGGACAGGCTGGGGCTTAAAATGGGACTTCATTGTGGTGCATGAAAGCGGTCACGAATGGTTTGGCAATAATATCACCTCAAAAGACCTGGGCGATATGTGGATACATGAGAGTTTTACCAATTATTCGGAGTCGCTATTTATTGACAAGTTCTACGGCAAACAAGCCGGACAGGAATATGTACACGGCACTCGCTACCTGATCCAAAACGACCGTCCAATTGTCGGCCAGTATAATGTAAACAAGGAAGGCTCAGGCGATATGTACTATAAGGGCGGTAACCTGCTTAATATGGTACGCACCATCATTAACAACGACGAAAAATGGCGTGATATCCTCCGCGGGTTGAATAAAACATTTTACCATAAGACTGTTACTTATGATGATATCGTCAACTATATATGCGATCAGTCGGGCATAGATCTTAAGCCAGTATTCGATCAGTACCTGCATTACCGCAACCTGCCCATACTGGAATTCATGACCAACCGTGAAGGCAAGTTAGCTGTTCGCTGGCAGTCGGATGTAAAAGGCTTTAATATGCCTGTGAGAGTTAAAGTAAAAGGCGGCGAATATCAATTCATCAAACCTACAACGCGTTTTACGCCGCTGAACATTGAAAGCGCTACCAAAGACAACATTGAGGCAGATACGTTCAACTATTATATTGGTGTGCTGGTAGACTAAACTATCAGCCAATCAGACTTACGAAGTTTTAAAACTTCGTAAGTCTATTTCTGCCCGAATGACAAATTTCATTTTCGTTTGCAACCTTTTCGGAATACCGGCGTCTAATATTCTGAAAACAACAATAAACCCATGAAACTAATGACCAAATTCCTTTTGGCTGGCCTGCTTGTGGCGGGAACGGCCTATACTTATGCAGCTCCCAAAACACCTACTCCTATTCAGCAAAAAATAGAAGACCGCCATTTATCCGGTTTCCACGCCATTGAAGTAGGTGGCCCTTATGACGTAACTATTTCGCAGGGATCTACCGAATCGGTTAAAGTAGAAGCACCGGAAGATATACAACCGCACGTTACCACTGAAGTAGTAAATGGGGTATTGAAGATCTATAACAAACACAACGATATGTTCCATTGGGGCGATATCTTCCGCCACAAAAAGATATTGGTTTATGTATCAGCCAAATATTTGAACAGCATCATAGTTTCAGGTTCAGGGGACGTAGCCTTTAAGAATGGCCTGCATGGTGATAAAATGAACCTCCAGGTATCCGGTTCCGGCGATGTAAATGGTGTATTGGAAGTAAAGGAATTGGACACTAAAATATCCGGCTCAGGTGATGTAAGGCTTTCGGGCCATGCAGAAACCTCAGCCGTGCGTGTAAGCGGCTCAGGTGATTATAGTGCAAGAGGCCTGATCACATCAAACACCGATGTGCACGTTAGCGGTTCGGGCGATGCTTCTGTGTATGCTAACAATAAAATTGATGCTTCGGTATCTGGTTCAGGCGATATCAGCTATGGCGGGCACCCTAAAAGCGTATATAAATCCAAATCTGGCAGCGGTGATATTGGAGGTGATTAAAGCCTCACCCCAACCCCTCTCCAGGCGGAGAGGGGCTTAAGGCAAAACACTTATTCCTTAAACGTCGCTATCTTCCTTCGTCCCAACTGGTAAGTTATCCTGAAAGCTTCCTGATTGCTGGTATAGCCGGGCGTACGGTGCACGCTCAGGATGAATTGTCCGGTCAGCCCCTTGGCATTAAATGCGTTCCACATCATATCCAGGCGGTCGTAAAATTTCTTCTGGTAAAACGAGTCGCCATAGGTTAAAACCTGCGCAGGCTGTCCATCATAAAACTCGTTCAAAATAGCGAAATGCTTATAGCTCGCATAAATACTTACTACCAAACCATTGGATGTTTGCCAGCCGTCAATTCCGCGCGTCCGGTTCGCGGTCAGCATATCGCCCGCCTCAATTGATAACGAATCAAGCAGGTGCTGTTTCTTACTAAAGTCGAGGCCCAGGCGTACCTGCGCACCGCCGTTTTCCATAATATGGTCATTAGGCAGTAATACCGCTTCGCCGGCATCATGCAGTAATACCAAATAGTGCGATACATAAAACGGCCCGAAAAGTGATGGGCGGTATTTACCATAAGCGCCGAATAAAAACTCCTCGCGCTGTGTAGCCGTTTGCCGGCTTACCCAGTCTATCCAGCCGGTTTCCATAAAATGGTCCGTGTGGTATTGCGCCATTAAACCTTCCACATTTGGACGGTAATAGCGCAAGGTATCATTAAGCAAAGCGCGGGGATAATTAGTCAATGTGCCTTCACGCGGGAACTCGCCTGCATAAAACAGCCATTGTTTACCAGTAAATTTATAGTAAGCTACCGGATCAACTTTCAGGAAGAAAGGCTGGGCACCAAACTCATGTATGGCATTCACGCCCACCACAAAGTGGTTCATGGAATCTATGTTCAGGCCAAGGTCCGGAGCGATGCGCGTACCCGAATAGGTGCGTGAGCGAGCAACAAAGTCTTTATACTCGCGGTTATCTAAAAACCCAAGTCCGCTGAAATCAACATCGAGGGTAGTTTGCGCAACTGCTGCAAAACCCGTGAAAAGAAAGATAAATAATGTAAAGTAGCGCTTTTTGTTCATGTAAAAATATAATAATAGGGGTTATTGAATACTTAAGCTATTGATCCTGCTGTTTTTGCTTCCCATAAAAGGATCAGTACGCAGCGAGAATAACAGCGTATAGTTTCCCTTTTGGGTTGGCGCTGTAAAGTTAAATGTATAAGGCGTGCTTTGGCCCGGTTTTAAGATAATATTATAGAAATCGTCCTCAGAATGCTGCTCTGATATTTCTACGCCATCCTTAAAAGTACATGCTCCAAAAACTACCTGGTGTTGATAACCTTTATTGCCGAAATTTATTGTGTATGGGTAAGGATTTGTTATTGTGAGCCTGACTGATATTTTTGCACCGGGCGCACTGCTTATTTGGGGTGAAGGTACATCTACTTTTACCTTCTGATAAGTGCGTACATCGTTTATCCATCCACCATACCATTTGCCGCCGGTTGTATTCAGGGTATCAGTTGTAACTGCCTTGATCGGGTACTTCGTTAGATAATAAGCTTTTTTGCCCTGCAAGCTATCCTCAATGGGCCATATATCGAATTGTGTTAATCGGTAATACCGGTTATCATAAGCGAAGCCTTTAGTGGAGTTGGTATAAAAATCATATTTGGCAGCGTTTTGAAAACCATCATCCATGATCACATAATTATCGCCAACCTTTTGATGGATAGTTTGCGCCCATTCTCTGAAACCGTAAAGACTTTTCACCTGCCCTATCTTTCTTATCAGCGGCGATGCAGTAATGATCAGTACGCGCACCAAAACGATCAGGATAATATTGACCATTGCCAGCCGTTCAAACCATACCCGGCGTTTCTCAACTTGTTTAAAACGGATCACGGTCAGGATCACCAATGGGGCAAAGCCGATCAGTGTCCATTGCGGTTGCACTTCACCACGTGAACTACTTATGAGGAAAAACAGGTAGGTACCGATGCAATTGACCATCAGGCAACGGGTAAAGGCGTCTTTTACTTTAGCTGCAAAGGCGCTGTAAAACAGGAACCAGCCTACCAGCGGACCCGCCATCAACAACTGCCCGGGAAAATACGTCCAGGTGAGCCAGAAGTTATAATGATGAGTGGACTGCTCAAATAAATGATAATTAACCGATGGATAGCCATGATGCGCCTGCCATAAAATGTGGGGCAGATATAACACAACCGAAAGTATAGCAATGAGCCAGAAGGTCTTCCTTTTAAACAGGGTCAGGTCAGACAGTACCGTAAACCCGACCAGCAAAATGCCATGATATTTACTATACAACAGGCCGGTAATGACCAATACCAGCAGCAAGGCCCATTTATAATTGTCTTCAACAGCATAGCGCTGATAGATATAGTAAAAAAGTACGGTAAACAGGAAAAGCGGCGCATCGGGCGTGGTCATGAATCCATAGAGATGGAAAATGAATATACCCGAAACCACAAGGATGAACCATTTGGCCTGCGCACCGTATCTTTTTACAATGAGCCATAAAACGTACATGGATAATGTACTGGCCAGCACGGTCATGATACGGATGCCGAACTCGCTATGGATGATCGTATCCCCGGCACGGATGAACAGCGCCACCATAGGCGGATGATCAAAATACCCCCAGTCTAAAAAGCGGGAATAAAGCCAGTAATAGGCTTCGTCGGCGTGTATCTCTAAAGTATATGCCTGTACAGCATTTAACAGTGTCCAACCGATCAAAAAATACCAGATCAGTTTATCCGGCTTTTCCCCCGAAAGGGCATTATTTGATGAGGACAATTGCATTTACGGCTGTTAGTGCGGCAAATTTAACAATAGCGATGAGTTTGAGACCTATCGCTATTAAATTCACACATATAAATTCGTCTTATTCAGGCAACGCAAAAGCCACATACGCATCACCTGAATGTGTTCCCAATTTGCCGCCGCCACAGGCGATCACCAAATATTCTTTCCCATTCAAATTATAAACGCTCGGTGTGGCAAAGCCTGCTGCTGGGAGTTTGTACTGCCATAGTAATTGCCCGTTTCGTTTATTAAAGGCCCTTATCATACCGTCTTTAGTAGCGGCGATAAACACAACGCCTCCGGCTGTCACTACCGGACCACCATAATTCTCCGTTCCGGTTATTCTTCCCGGCTTTGCCAATTGTGGATCGTCGCCTAACGGTATGCGCCAAACCATTTTGCCCGTGTTCAGGTTTACGGCGTTCAAACTTCCCCATGGCGGTGCAATTGCCGGGTAGCCTTCTTTGCTCAGGAACTTGTTATATCCTGTCATTTCGTAAGGGATATCCAGGTATGGATCATGCGCCTGTTTTGGCGCGACGAACTTGTTAGCGCCCAGTTTTTGATCGTTTGTTATAAAGGAGATAATAGCTTCCCTTTCCTGTGTGGTCAGTTGCTTGAACGACGGCATCATGCGCCTGCCGGTTTGCAGCAACGTATCGATCTGCTGATGACTATATTTTGCCTGTATATTGATCAGCGAAGGATAGTTGCCTGTCCCCTTCCTGTCCTGTCCATGGCAGCCCATACAGTTCAGCGTAAACAAACGCTGTCCGGCTTGCAAAAAGCTCTCATCCTTAGGTGTAAACGGCTTAGTATCCGCAATGGTCATGATCCAGGCCATTTCATTGGCATTGATATACATAATTCCAGTCGACGGATCATAAGCCGGTCCGCCCCACTCTGCCCCGCCATCAAAACCCGGAAAAATAACCGACGGTTGCTTACCCGGCGGTAAAAACATATTGCCATAACGATAGCTTTTCAGGCGCTTCAATACTTCAGCTTTGGAACTGTCTGACAAGTAAGGATCGATGTCTTTCTCGGTAAGCGTTTGCCGCGTAAACGGTACCGGCAATTCAGGAATAGGCTGCGTTGGCCATGGCTTTTCACCAACCAGATCAGATTTAGTCTCAACCGCAGTTTCCTTAACCGGAAACAGGGGTTTGCCTGTTTCCCTGTCCAGCACAAATATAAAACCATGCTTGGTAGGCTGTGCCACCGCATCTACATTCCTGCCGTCATGCTTTATAGTAACCAGCACCGGGGCTGTTGGCAGGTCTTTATCCCACATATCATGATGGATCACCTGGTAGTACCAAACCAATTTACCCGTAGCCGCATCAAGCGCCAGCACACAATTGGCAAACAGGCCCTTGCCTAACCGCTTGCCACCATAAAAATCATAAGCGGCTGAGCCCGTAGGAGCAAATAACAATCCTCTTTTTTCATCCATGCTAAATCCTGACCAGCTATTGGCCGAACCAATATGCTTGTAAGCAGCGGTATCTTCCCAGGTATCATAACCCAATTCACCCGGACGTGGTATAGTGTGAAATATCCATTTCAGCTTACCTGTACGTACATCATAAGCCCGTATGTGTCCGGGAGCAGCATCGGCAGTTTCATTTACACGACTGCCAATAATATACAAGTCTTTATAAATAATGCCCGGCGAAGTAGCAGTCACATACATTTTGCTTGCATCAAGACCAAGGTCATTGTGCAGGTCCACTTTGCCGTCCTTACCAAAGCTGCTGATCAGCTGCCCGGTTTCTGCATTTACCGCGTAAATATTCGAGCCTGCACAATACAATATCCTTTTATCGTCGCCGTCGGCCCAATAGGTAACACCGCGGTTGTTATTCATGCCAAAGCTGGACTTAGTTGAATTGGTATTCCCGGCAGGATCGAATACCCACTTTTGCCTGCCTGTAGCAGCATTAGCCGCAAAAAGGCGCAGACGCGGCGTAGTGCCGTAAAGTATACTGTCAACAATTATCGGGTTGCATTGTATTTGTGAGTGAGCGGCGGTATCGGCATCACTGGTGTGGTATTCCCAGGCAACCTGTAATTTGCTTACATTGGTGGTGTCTATCTGGGTTAATGACGAATAATGCTGCGCTTTTTTAGAGCCGCCGTATACCTTCCAGCTAGTATAATCGCTGGATGTATTTTTGCAGGAAGACAACAATAAAGCAATACAGCAACAAGATAATGCTGATAGTTTCAGGCCGGTCATTTAATTGTCAATTAAGGTAATTGGATAGATGCTAATTTATAACAATAATTAGTATTGCAATACAATATAAGCCAATCATGAAAAAACAGATCGACACCATAAAGAAAGTAAGGACATTTTTGCTGGAAGGCATTAAAGACCTCACCACCGAACAGCTTAACCGCATACCGGAAGGCTTTAACAATAACATCATTTGGAACCTGGGCCACCTGGTAGCCGCCCAACAGGGTATTTGCTATAAGCGAGCCGGGGTAAAGCCGTTGATCACCGATGAGTTTTGGGAAAACTACAGATCGGGCAGTAAACCGCAGGGACCTGTTAGTGAGGCAGAAATAGAGAACATTAAAACATTATTCCTGATCACGTTGGATGAACTGGAAATGGATTACGACAAGAACTTATTTACCAATTATACTACCTGGACAACCCGGTATGGTACTGAAATGACGAACATAGACGACGCTATAGCATTCATCCCTTTCCATGAAGGTTTGCATTCTGGCGTTATTATGGCGATGAAAAGGTTGGTTACCGCGTAAAACCATTATGTCAGTATATACAAAACGTAAAAGGACCCGGTAATACCGGGTCTTTCATTTCACTAAATTCTGATAATTCTGTAAATCCTGTTCAGACACCTAATAACAACCTTGCAGGGTCTTCCAGCAATTGTTTTACCCTTACCAGGAAGCTTACTGATTCGCGGCCATCAATAATACGGTGATCATAAGATAAAGCCACATACATCATTGGTTTGATAACTACCTGTCCATTCACGGCTACCGGGCGCTCGATGATATTGTGCATACCCAGAATAGCCGATTGCGGCGAGTTAATGATCGGGGTCGACATCATAGAGCCGAACACACCGCCATTGGTGATGGTAAATGTACCGCCGGTCATTTCCTCGATAGTCAGTTTGTTATCGCGTGCTTTTGCAGCTAAACCGGCCACTGCTTTCTCAATATCAGCCAGGCTCATGCTATCGGCATTGCGGATAACCGGAACCACTAATCCTTTTGGAGCCGATACCGCAATAGATATGTCAGCGAAATTGCTGTAAACTACTTCGTCGCCGTCGATACGGGCACCAACAGCAGGCCATTCTTTCAAGGCCTCGCAAACAGCTTTGGTAAAGAACGACATAAAGCCCAGACCTACGCCATGTTTCTCTTTAAATTTATCCTTGTATTTAGCACGAATCTCCATTATCGGCGACATATCCACTTCGTTGAAAGTGGTCAGCATAGCCGTTTCATTTTTCACCGATACCAACCTGCGGGCAACGGTTTTGCGCAAAGGCGACATCTTTTCACGGCGTTCGCCTCTTGAGTCTGAAGTCTTAGGTCCTGGCTCCTGGGTCTTTGGAGCTACAACTTCCGGTTTCGGGCTTCCGGCCCCTGACTTTATTCTTCCCCCTTGCGGATTTTCAGAGATCATGTCGGCAGTTGCAGCGGTCATCGCATCAGCTTTGGTTATTCTTCCGCCAATACCATTTCCGGGAACAGATTGAGGGTCGATGCCCTTTTCTGCCAATATTTTTGCAGCAGCAGGCGATGGTGTGCCCGATGCATAGGTCTTTTCAGTAGTAGATGCGCCTGCGCTTGCAGCGGCAGCCGCAACAGGTTCAGCAATTTTGGGCGCTGGTGCAGTAGCCTCAGCGGTGCCAATGGTGCAAACTACGGCGCCAATGGGTAACACATCACCTTCTTTGGCAATGGTTTTCAAAGTTCCGGCCTTTTCAGCAGTAAGCTCAAAAGTGGCTTTGTCTGATTCCAGTTCTGCAATAGCCTCGTCCATTGCTACAGTGTCGCCGTCCTTCTTTATCCAGCGCGAAAGCGTTACTTCCGTGATAGATTCGCCTACAGCAGGCACTTTCACCTCCAGTGAACCGCCTGTACTGGCAGCAGGTGCAGCAGCAGCCGGCGCAGTTTCAGATTGAGCAGCCGGTTGTTCTGGCACAGTTTCCTGGGCAGGAGCAGCAGCACCTTCTTCAGTAATACTGGCAACCACTGTGCCAATAGGCAGGGTATCCCCTTCTTTGGCTATTCGTTTCAAAGTCCC
>JBQCEA010000575.1:0-2283 GCA_051960695.1 Mucilaginibacter sp.
TGAGAAGCGCCAGGATACTAAAATAGGTTGTATTGAAGAGGTTGCCTATACCCATGGCTTTATCAATGCGGAGCAATTGAACATTCTTGCTGATAAATATGTGAAGAGCGGCTATGGAATGTATTTGAAAAAATTGCTTCAGTAAGTTAAATCAATAATTTTATTGATCAGATTATCTTGATCCGGCCTGAACCACCGGATATCTTTATCCTTTCTGAACCACGTTAATTGTCTTTTAGCAAAACGGCGGGTATTTTGCTTGATGAGTGCTATCGCCGTCTCCAGGTCTGTTTTGCCATCAAAATAATCGAAAAGCTCACTGTAGCCTACAGTATTTAATGCATTAAGATACCGGTATGGTAAAAATGAACGCACTTCTTCTACAAGTCCTTGTTTTACCATTTCATCCACCCTGTGATCTATTCTTTGATACAATACATCTCGCGGCAGCTCGAGGCCTATTTTAATGCTTTTAAACGGCCTTTTGTGGGTCGTGGCCTTCCGGTATGATGAAAATGGCTTGCCAGTGCTTTCAAACACTTCAAGCGCCCTTATTAAACGCTGCGGATTGTTAAGATCAACCTGTTCATAATATACAAGATCTGCTGATCTCAATTTTTCTCGTAACCAGGTGATCCCTTTATTTTTAAATTCATGATTGAGCTTTTCACGAACTCCCGGTAAAGCTGTTGGCAGTTCGTCAAATCCCTCACATATCGCTTTTATATATAAGCCAGAGCCGCCAACCAATATTGCTGTATTGTGAGCTTCAAAGATATCATCAAGCAAAGTCAGCCCTTCTTTTTCAAAATCGCCTACAGAGAAGTTATCAGTTACCGAATGCGAATCAACAAAATAATGCTTCGCTTGTGCCAACTCTTCAGGCGTTGGTTTTGCAGTGCCAATGGCCATTTCACGGAAGAATTGCCGTGAGTCGGCTGAAACTATTTCTGTGCAGAGTTTTGCGGCCAATTCAATGGCAATAGCGGTTTTGCCAACTGCCGTTGGTCCCGCTATTACGATCAATGTTTTTGGCTTATCGCTCATAGTTCAGTAACAAAGTTACCAGCTTAGGTTAAACTATGAGTTTAAAATGCATCAATAATCATCGTGATGTGAGTGATTCTCGTCATCATAGTTTTCGTTATCTGAAAACTCGCCGCCGAACTCATCATCTTCCCCTTCCTCCTCGTCATGTTGCTGCATCGGTTCGTCATGCTCTTCAATATCTTCAGCGTCATGCACTTCAGAGAAACCTTCCTCAGCATCTTCTTCAGAATATTCCATTTCGTTCAGGAAGTCAAAATCTTCTGTTGATGGCGGCAGGGTTGTTGGGTTAAATACGTTGCCAAACTGTTTGGGCGCTTCACCCACAGATTTAACAATTGAAGGATAAGTTATATTTGGGTTTTCGTCCAGGATGATCTTTAACAATTCGATATGAAAGTCAAAAGGACGGTCGAAATTGAAAGTGTAGTAGAACTTTTGATGTGGATCATCAATACGATTGCTCAGTTTTACTTTATCCATCAAAACAACACCGCGGTCTATCCGGCGCTGATTAGGCATAAAGGTAATTTCCTCTCCCTTTATCCATTGATCGTTGCTGATATAGAATGAAGAAGGGTAGTCGCAATTATAACCTGTTGACTGATGAATTGCCCTATGAAGGTCCTCAAATGTTTGGGTTGATTTGATATCGATCTCCCTGATCACTTCATCATAATCTTCAAAAGAAACCCTGAATCTGTATAGTGCCATTGTAAGTATAAGTGGTAGTTGTTTTACAAAAATAATGTTTTAAAGTTTTAAATATTGTTTGCCACAACTTTTAAGCCAATTTCTTCGCCTTGTTTAATTGTGTAGTTTATTGCTGCCTCGCGCGAATTGGGTATTTCGCCTTCCAGTATGGCTTCACGTATCTTATTCTTGATTATGCCTACTTCCCGGCCTTCCTTTATACCGAAAATATGCATAATATCATTGCCGGTTACCGGTGGCTGCCAGTTTCTTATCTTGTCGCGTTCTTCTACATCCTTTAATTTTTGCTGAACAAGCTCAAAATTATTGCGGTATTTTTTTATCTTATATTCGTTTTTAGTGGTGATGTCTGCTTTACACAACAACATCAGCGCATCAATATCGTCTCCTGCATCAAAAAGTAGTCGGCGTACTGCAGAATCTGTAACAACATCCTGTGCCAGTACAATGGGTCTTAAATGCAATTGCACCATTTTTTGCACGAATTTCATTTTCTCATTGAGCGGAAGCTTAAATTGTGCA
>JBQCEA010000576.1:0-5674 GCA_051960695.1 Mucilaginibacter sp.
AACAGAAGCAGTTTCCAGTCAGCCAGGTTCTTTAGCTTATTAAAATTAAGAGAAGCAGCGTTGCCCATTCAGAGTTGTCTGTTTACAGGGAATTACGGCCCGGAATTTTGATTGGTTGCCTGTGTGGAAACGATTAGATGCAGTATTCAGATCAGCGCTTTTATCCTGTTGACGTCGCTTGCTTTTATCTGTTTAGTTATCAATAGTAAAGCAATAAAGAATAAGGCCGATGTTCCGATCTCGGCCCAAAGACCAGTGAAAAACATCCGGGCGGCGAAAAAGCTTAAGCAGGTGCAAGTGGTACAGAGCAAGAGATTATAAACGCTGATGTTAAGTTGCTTAAACTCATTTTTGGCGATGTAGAAAATAATTTGGGTAACATAACCTATCAGGCAGGCAATGGCAGCACCTTCATTTTTGTAAAGGGGTATCAGGATGATATCACTTAAGATGTTTACTGAAAATGTGAGGATAAAAGCTATTAGTATCAGCTTTAATTGGCCTTTGGCAAAGAAGATGGTCCAGAAGAAATTGCATAAATACTGGAAAGGGATACAGAGCGATAGAAGAAACAATGTGCGTTCATTCACCGCGCCATATTTGCCGTGTGTAACCGTGTCGATAACCGGCGACCAGCAAATATTCAACAGCAATATGGTTGCTGTAGCCACAACCATTTCAATTCGGGCCAGTAATTTTAGTTTGTCCAGATTAAGTTCACCGTCCTTAAATAATCTTGTAAACTTGGGGATAAGAATAGGCGCGATAGTGAGTAGCGGCAGCGTCGAAAGCTCAAAAACCTTATAGGCAAAACTGTATTCGGCCAGTTTAATGGCTGACTCAAATATTCCGATAAATATCCAATCGAACCGGGCAAGCGCTGAAGTGATCACCACAACGCCCAGCTGAGGCGACGATTCTTTTAACAGTGAAATATAACCAGATTTATTCCAGGTTAAACTTGAAGGCAACCCGGTTGTATGCTTAAAGAAATAGAAGCCAACCAGCAATTCCAGTACATCACCGCAAATAAATAGGGTAATGACATTGGGTACCGTAACCTGGTGCAAAAAAACCAGTATCAACAGGCTGATACTCCGTATAACATTGGAGATCACAGATAACTGCGCCAGCAACCTGAACTTTTCCATCCCAATAGCCGATTGCTTGAACGGTGTGGAAAAGTAAATGGCCAGCTTTCCGATGGCGATGAACAGCAGGATATTATAAGAACTGAAATAGGGGCTAAATAATCCCTGCGCCAAAAACAATAGTAAATAGAATACCGAGCCGGTGATCAACACATGACCGATATAAAGCGACAGAACGGATTGAGTATCGGCCCCGGCGGCTATTTTTCGCACAATTACCTGGTCGATACCGAAAGAAAGGATATTGAAAATAGCCAGCAGTAAGGCCAATGCAAGATTGATCTGTCCGAAACTGCTTTTGTCAAGCCCGGTTGATAAAACATAGAATATAATGAGGCCGGATAACTGATTAATAACAAGCTGTAAAGTATTAGCCGAAAGGTTGTTTACAAGCTTTGTTTTCATCAAAAGGTGAGGCTTTTAATATTCAACTATCAGGTCATCCTTTATAGGGGCAACTTGCGCATAGCTGCGTTTGTACATGTTTTTAAGCAAACGGTATTTGAGGCGGGTATACCTGGATATCATCCATGCAATCTCCCAACCCGCGCGGCCGTCAAGCACACCTAAAAATACAATATAATTCTTCAGGAAATGGAATAACGGTGCTATGTAAAGTTTGATCGCCGTAGCTCTTCTGCCATACAAATAATACTTTTCGGCACTCAGCCTGGCATAATAAACGGTTTTATTGTAACTCTCTTTCTTATCCTTCACCGAGTAATGATGCATGTACCCACCTAATTGTTCAATCTTAACTTTCGGAGGTAACAATAACGCCTCATGTACCGGTTGCGTATCCCATTTAACCCAAACGCGGTTAAATAACCGAATATGATGATCGCGTCCCCAACTGCCATGATAGATCGCTTTATTACCGTAATAGGACCGAAAGCGGATGTCATAAACACATAGTGCGTCGTCCAGTTGCAGCGCGTGTATGGCACGTATCAATGCTTCATCCGGTACCTCGTCAGCATCAATGCTTAAAATCCAATCGTATTTTGCGTTGGCCGCACCTTTGTTCTTATTAGCGCCGTATCCATCCCAGTTTTCATGAAATACACGGCATCCAAGTTTAGCAGCAATGAGGGTGGTTCCGTCAGTACTGTCATTGTCTATTATTACAATATCATCTGTGATCTGTTGAGCTGCATTTATACAAGCCGTAATTGTCGCTGCCTCATTTTTGGTAATAATAACAACGGAAACCGGTACCATAAGATATTCTTTTAAAGCATCACGCTGCCGGATAGCGAAAGGTTGCCTTGCACGACTTTTATATTTTCAGTAATTAAACATTGCGGTATTGAGAAAGAATATCAGGAAATATGTATATTATATAGGATTATTATTGGATAAGGTTTGAAAAATAATTTATTGATTTTCAATAATTTAATTTATTGGAAAATACACCAAGCAACCTTTGTTAGCAATTTTTCGTGATACGGGAAGATAAGGTTAAACATTAAGCAACAGGTGATGACCCTATGGGTGAAGAAGAGTTACACCAATTGATCGGAGGATGCATAAAGCAGGACAGGGCCTGCCAGAAGATGCTGTATAAGACATTTTACGGCTTCTCGATGGGTATTTGCCTGCGTTATGCAAACAACCGTGATGAAGCCGCTGAGGTGATGAACCAGGGCTTTTTCAAGGTATTTACCCGTATCACTACTTATGACAGGTCAAGGCCATTTAAAGCCTGGCTCGGGAAGATAATGATGAATGCTTCTATTGATTATTATCGGGCTAATTTAAAAATGGCTTATACTGATGACCTGGATAAAGCGGAGCATTTAAGCGATGGCGACCTGGCCGATAAAAAGCTTAATTATGACGATCTTTTAAAAATGATACAGAAGCTGCCGACAGCATACCGTACCGTATTTAACCTTTTTGCCATTGAAGGTTATACGCACGAGGAAATAGGCGAGCTGCTAAACATATCGCCGGGCACGTCTAAGTCAAACTTGCACAAAGCGCGGCAAAAGCTGAAACAGATGATATCAATGGCCGATTCCCCATCGTCTAACGGGAATTTTAATAGCGATATGGGGTATTCGCCTGTGGTAGCTATTAATAAAACCAGCATACACGGGACATATTTTGACAAAAATATAAGGCCATGAGATGCCTGAGTGCAATATCATGACCATAGGAAAAGATTAGATTAATGAAAAACGAAAGAGACGAAGATCTTGACAAACTATTCAAAAAGGGCATGGAAGACCCCGTCAACGAACCCATTTACCGGGAGAGTGACTGGGACGCCATGGAGCAATTGCTCGGTCAGCGTAAAAAACTTGCCGGAATAGTTTATTGGCTGCCCATGCTGGGAAGCGCGGCGGCATTGCTCTTGCTTTTCCTGGGTTTGTGGATATATAAACCCTGGGTGGCAAAAAGCAATAAGAACCAGCAAATGGCTGCGCAGCATCAGAAAGAAAATACCGGTAAAGGCGGCGGGGCTACACGGCACACGGCAGCTAACAGTACACATACAATACAAAACCCTGCCAATTACGCCAGCACTCCGGTTCACCACGGAGCAGGCAAAAATGCAAATCGTTCTTTCCCTTACCCGCCGGTTGGTTCAGCCGCCACAAAGCCGGGAAGGCATAAAGAGAACGGCAATGCTATTGAAAGCTACGCTTCAAATGGCAAGAATGCTAAAAAGTCAGTCAACCCAGCCAGTAAGATCAATGATTTGGGTACGACCGGCAATAATACACTGGCAAAAGCTCCGGGCCATAAAGATATAGGCACTGCCGATGGGCAAAAGACTATTGATGCAAATACATTGGCAAATGCACCCGGCCGGAAAGACGTAGGTACTGCCGATGGTCAAAAGACAGTCGATGCCAACGCACTGGCAAACGCTCCGGGCCATAAAGATGTAAGCACTGCCGACGCCCAAAGGGCTGCTGATGCTAATAGTTTAGCGAGTGCACGGGGCCGGAAAGACGTAGGCACAGCGGATGATAAGAAAGCTGCTGATGCCAATACTTTAGCCGTATCCAAGCCTGCGGTAAAAGTAAAAGTTCCGGGCAGGATGGGAGCGGCACCGGCTACGCTGGCAGTAACCGCTATTGCTTCTTCCGACCTGAATGGTATTACACCATTGCAAGGTGGCAGGGTCGGAGGCAACCTTGGGGCAATGTTTTCAGTAGGTATTAAAAAATGGACATTCAGTACTGGCGCCATGTATTCGATAAAACCATACCAGGAAAGTTACGAGCAATACCACACCTCGTATGTGTTTAAAACACCGCCGTCAAGCGTAACGGCCAATTGCCGTATGATAGACATACCGTTGAATGTAAACTACCAGGTATATAACAAATTTGGCAACAAGTTCACTGTTGGCAGCGGCTTGTCATCATATATCATCCTGCGCGAAAATTACACATTCAACTATTCCAATCCGTACACATACGGCCCGTCCAGCTTTAGCGTGGCAAACCGGAACCGCAATATCCTGGGTATACTGAACCTGGATGCTACGTACGAGCATCGTATCGATTCGAGATTTGGAATAGCAATACAACCATACTATAAAATACCATTGTCAAACGTAGGAGTGAGCCAGGTTAAACTGGAGTCGGCGGGAGTAGCCGTGGGAGTCAGTTGGAACCTCAATTCATTCAAAAAACCAAATTAAAATGAAATATCTGATTATGATTTTACTCGCCTGGAGCTCATTCACCCAGGCGGGGCAGGACACCTATGTCTGTAAAAATGCTAAGATCAACATCTATTCAAGCGCGCCGATAGAGGATATTGAAGGCAATTCAAATAATGCAGTATCGGTTTATAACGCTGCAACCGGCGAACTGGATTTTAGTGTGCCTATCCGGTCGTTCCACTTCGAGAAGGCGCTGATGGAAGAACATTTTAACGAGAATTATATGGAGAGTGACAAGTTTCCGAAAGCCACTTTCAGGGGAAAAATGGATCAGCACCCCGATCTTACTAAAGATGGCACAACGCCAGTTACCGTTACCGGCGAACTGGAAGTACATGGGGTTAAGCAAAACCGCACGATAAAAGGCGAAGTGAAGGTGGCAGGCGGCGTAGTAAGTATGACATCGGAATTTATGGTGAAATGCGCCGATCACCATATCGATATACCGCAGATCGTTTTTCATAACATAGCCGAAAGCTTACGTGTGCGCGTTGCTGCTACCTATTCGGCCTATAAAGCAGGTAATGCATCTAATTAATTAACAATAAACTAATCGCTCACATCATGAAAAAGTTAATCATCCTCTTTATTGTCTTATTCACAATTGGTTTTGCAGCCAATGCGCAAAAAACTGATTCCGTGAAAAAGAGCTCTTCAGCCGATTCATTAATGAATTCGCTGAGTTCTGAGAACGGTAACAATAATCATCAAAACATATTGTCTGCTTTTAAGGCGACCAGGCTCATCTTTTCGCCAACTACTGAAATGGTCAAAAAGAACAATCTTAACTTTTTGATACTTCACCGTTTTGGCGACATTGGTACACCTACCGGCGGTG
>JBQCEA010000577.1:0-8174 GCA_051960695.1 Mucilaginibacter sp.
CTTGCCTTCTTCAAAAGCTTTTCCTGTGCCGCTATCAAACGACGAATATCTGTCTTTTCTTACTTTCTTGTAGTCTGATTTTTGCAAAATATTATCTGCAATGATCAGGGCGTGGGCAAAAATATCCATTCCGCCTATATGCGCATAGAAAAGATCTGCCGGATCGGTCGAATTTCTGCGGATCTTAGCATCAAAGTTGATACCGCCGCCTGCAAAACCACCTGCTTCCAGTATGATCAGCATACATTCAACTACTTCATTAATGTTGTTCGGAAACTGATCGGTGTCCCATCCATTCTGTGAATCACCACGGTTGGCATCTATCGAGCCTAATAAACCGGCATCAACCGCTACCTGCAATTCATGCTGGAAAGTATGGCCAGCCAGTGTAGCGTGATTAACTTCCAGGTTCAGCTTCATATCCTTCATCAGATCATATTTTTGCAAAAAGCCTAATACCGTAGCAGCGTCGTAATCATATTGGTGCTTAGTTGGCTCACATGGTTTTGGCTCGATAAAGAAAGTTCCTTTAAAGCCCTGGCTGCGCGCATACTCGATAGATTTATGCAGGAATTGCGCAAAATGCGCCTGTTCACGTCTCATATCGGTATTTAACAAAGTCATATAACCTTCGCGACCACCCCAAAATACATAGTTCTCGCCACCCAACGCTATAGTAGCATCCAAAGCAGCTTTAACCTGAGCAGCTGCATGTGATAGCACATGGAAGTCAGGATTTGTTGAAGCGCCATTCATATAGCGACGATGTGAAAAGAGGTTAGCTGTTCCCCAAAGTAATTTCACACCACTTTCGGCCTGCTTTTGTTTGGCATAATCAACCAGTGCCTGCAAACGCCTTTCGTTATCCTTAACGTCGTTGGTATAATCAACAACGTCGATGTCATGAAAGCAGTAATAGGGCAGGTTCATTTTGGTAATGAATTCGAAAGCTGCATCCATTTTGTCTTTTGCACGTTCTACTGCATCCTGTTTTTCATTCCAAGGGAAAAGGTGAGTTGGTTCGCCAAATGGATCAGCGCCCGAGCCGCAGAATGAATGCCAGTAAGCACAAGCAAAGCGCAGATGATCTTTCATCGTTTTTCCTGCTACAACTTTATCTGCATCATACCAGCGAAATGCCAATGGGTTATCGCTCTCCGGGCCTTCGTATTTAACCTGGCCTATGTTCCTAAAAAATTCTTTTTCGCCTGTGAGTACCATAATAATAAGTTTTCTATTGATGTGTAATTAATTTGTTAATTGTTTTTCGAGCAGATTCTTCCAATCCTGATAAACGGATTCGAACTTGTCGCCAGTAGGTTCAACCACTTTTATCCGTTCCATTTTACTGAAGGCTTCTGATGGAGTTGTGAATATCCCCGCTCCAATACCTGCCCCCAGCGCGGCCCCAATACTGCCGTCGTTTTTATAAAGCTCGACAGGAACTCCGGTCGCATTTACAAATATTTCAGTAAAGAGATCGCTCAGGAAAAGATTTGCTTTACCCGCGCGGATAACAGAAGGGTTCATGCCATTTTCGCGCATAATGTCCAACCCGTAACGAAATGCACAGGCAATGCCTTCTTGTCCGGCCCTTAAAATATGTTCTTTGCCATGCAAGTTCAGATCGAGGTTTTGGATGTGCGCACCAACGGGTTTATTACTCAGCATACGTTCCACGCCGTTACCAAAAGGCAAAATGCGCAGTCCGTAACTGCCAGAGGGCGCTTGCATAGCTTTCTCATTCATTTGGCCGTAGCTAACAGCCGGACCCAATATTGACCTGAGCCAACTGTATAACTTACCGGTGCCATTAATACATAACAAAACGCCGAGCCGTTTTTGCTGATCTGTATAATTTACGTGTGCAAATGTGTTCACCCTTGATTGCGGATCATAAGCCAGTTTATCACTTACACCATATATAACCCCTGATGTGCCCGCTGTTGCCGCAACTTCTCCTGGGTTTAATACATTTAACGACAAAGCATTATTAGGCTGATCACCGGCTTTATAGCTTACAGGAATGCCTGCTTTCAATCGCAGTTTATCGGCAATCGATTTCAACAAACCTCCATGTGAAGCAAACACTTCCTTGATTTCGGTGAAGAATGACCGGTTAAAGCCGAAATGACTGATTATGTCGTCTGAGATTTGATTTGCAGAAAAATCAAAGAATATACCTTCAGATAGGGCAGATGCAGAAGTAGTTGCCTCTCCGGTTAATCGCATTGCGATAAAATCCCCCGGCAGCATGATCTTATCTATCTGATCATAAATCTCGGGCTCATTTTGCTTTACCCATGCCAGTTTGGAAGCAGTGAAATTCCCCGGTGAGTTAAGCAGGCACGAAAGGCATTTTTGTTCGCCAATTGCATTAAAAGCCTTGTTACCGATCTCAACCGCACGACTATCGCACCAGATAATACTATCGCGTAATACTTGTTGTTCTTTATTTACCAGCACCAAGCCATGCATCTGGTAGGCAATACCTATAGCGCTAATGTCGGCTGGGTCATATTTTCCGCTGTTATTGCAAAGTTGTATGGCTTGTTGCACTTGTAGCCACCACATATCAGGTGATTGCTCGGCCCAACCGGGCTGAGGTGATAAAATAGCGTTTTCTTCATCAGGATATTGGGCAGAAGCAATAGCAATTTGTGTTGCTGAATCGATGACAGAAACCTTTATTGATGACGTACCTATATCTATGCCTAACAGTAACATTTATTATCGGGTTTATAATTGAAAAATCGGTTTAATAAAATGGAGATTTTCAGCACGAAATTAAACTAATTTTTTAAAATGCAATCGATTGCAGATAATTTTTATTCTTTTATTATGCTTGTAATTAAAGTGGTTAGAATAGTGTTAAATTAATTATATAACTATCTGTTTAGTAGTTGATTGTTATACAAAAATTATGTACATTTATCTGTTATAATCACTTATCCACCTTTAACCTATTTTTTATCATGAAGAAATTTTCAGTTGTAATTGTAGCATTGCTTACAATTTGTTCCTTAATTTTTACCAGGTGTAAGGAAAGCACCTCAGCAAAATCTGCACCTGACGGCACCAGTGCCGAAATTAACTTTGGAGGATATCCAACCCAGGCTTTATGGGGTAAGCATCTGACCATTGTCAGTGGGTGTAATGATTGTCATACACCAAAGAAAATGTCGCCGATGGGGCCAATACAAGATGCATCTTTAGAACTATCTGGTCACCCTGCGAAAATGCCTGTGCCAGACGTAAATGAGAAAGAGATGCAAAGCAAGGGCTTATCGGTTACCAGTGACCTTACAGTATGGATAGGGCCCTGGGGCACCAGTTATGCAGCTAATTTAACGCCTGATGATACCGGTTTAAAGAACTGGACAGAAGCCCAATTTATTAAAGCAATGCGTGAAGGTAAATATAAAGGGTTAGATGGCAGCCGGCAGCTTTTACCACCTATGCCATGGGAAAATTTTGCACAAATGACTGATGGTGAATTGAAGGCGATATTTGCCTACCTGAAAACAATAAAACCTATTCATAATATAGTGCCTGAAGCTAAAATAGCAAAGCGTGGTTAAACATATTTCAAAAGGATATTACATAGCGCCATACAGGCGCTTTTTTTGTAACATTTATACAGATGTGAATAAGAACAACGAAATTTTTAGTGATGAATTCATAACTTCATGCATTAACCAAAAATCCTGATTATGAAAGGATTTTTATTTTTAGCCTTGTTTTTTGTGTGCAGTTATTCCTTTGCTCAGGACATTCCGGCACGATGGGATGAACTTACTGCTACCGATTGGTCTGCGGCGTTAGACAAATCGTCGCAAACCTGTATTTTACCTTTTGGTATTTTAGAAAAGCATGGACCGCATTCTCCAATTGGCACCGATTTGATCCATGTGCGGGAATGGGCGGCAAGAGCCACTAAACAGGAATATGCTGTAGTATTTCCTGACTATTTCTACGGCCAGATCAATGAGGCGCGTCAGCAACCAGGCACTTTTGCTTTACCCAGTAGGGTGATCTACGATCTGCTGGAGGCCACTTGTGATGAAATAGCTCGTAATGGCTTTAAAAAGATTATTATTTTGAACGGGCACGGAGGTAACCCTGAGTTTATCCGCTTCTTTATGCAGTCGTTCCTGAATAAACGCCATAATTATGTGATCTATTTTTACAATCCTCAAAACGATGCTGCGTATGAAGAGCAATATCGTAAAATGCATAAGTCAGATATTCGTACTGACCAGCACGCAGGGGAAAGTGAAACATCTGTATTAATGTATTACAGGCCCGACCTGATGCGGATGGATAGGGCCAGTTCTCAATCTGGCGCGGATCAAAAACGTTTAAACCTGCCAGGTGTGTATACACCTATCTGGTGGTACGCTTCATACCCGAATCACTATGCCGGCGAAGGCGGTAAAGCTACTACCGAGTTCGGTAAATTTATAACCGATCACGAGATAGCCTCATTTGTAAAAGTGCTGAAAGAAATAAAAGAAGACACAACTACCCTTAAATTACAAAACGAGTTTTACGACCGGGTTGATAACCTCGGTAACGGTAAACAATGATCCTGAGGCTGTTTGCCATATAAAACGAACCCCGATGAAACACCGGGGTTCGTGATTTCCATAAGCAGATCTATATATTTTTGATGGTCTGGCCGGTTATTAGCTCCAACCGGTACCCTTTTTTGCGTTGCCCTTTTTGATATGCTCCTCGGCTGTTGCTTTGCTCATGATAGCTGACATTTTATTGCCTGAGCTATCCTTGCCTGAAGCAATGTATCTTCCTGATTTTACGTCGATCACCGGATCGATCATAGGTACATTTTTGGTTTTGGTTTTTACCGAGTACGCTGTAATTCCGTTTTCGTTTGCCATGATAAGTTGTTTTTTAATTTAGAGTTAACTTTATAAATAAACTTTTGTTTGGAATTTTTAAATTTCTTTGAATGAACCCATTTCACGGATTATTTATTACACAGTTTTGTGAGTCGTTACAATTAGCGTAAGTCCACCTGGTGAAATGCTTTCCGTCGGCATGGTCAGGGTAAGCATCCCTTCGGTAAACAATATCGTCTCCGTTGTTGACCGTGAAAGTCCTTGATTGGCCCAGAACAAGATATTGATCAAAAATAAGCTTGTCTTTTGCAGGATCAGGGTCATAGCCCTTTCGTACCTGTACATGCACCTTCTGCCATTGGGTGTTGCGTATAGAAACTATGGCATTGAATTGCATATAGCTTCGCTTGATTACAAATGATAAGGCTGCAATGGCAAAAAACGGGGCCAACACGGAAAAGGATCTTCTCAAAGGTATCGTCATGATGTTGTTTTTTGTAGGTTTTCGGTTTTAATTGCACTCAAAACGATTCTCAAAAGTAGCGCGGATATAAGGAGTTATTCTCCGTATTAGCACTGAATTTGCATACGTGTTTTTACGTAATGAAACAACAGTGTAAAAGCATATTTCATGAACAAATTGTTAGTAATATTGTATTAGAGAAAAACCTGTTCCAATGGATAGAAGAGATTCCAGCATTGCTTACCTGCTGTTAGGTATTTATTCATTAATGATAAGTTGGTATTACAATCATTCAATACTTATCCTTATCATTTGCTACATTTTTTGGCCACTTTACCTGGTATATGAGATTCTCATCGGCCACCTGTCGCATGACATGTGGAAGACCATTCCGCTATCCTACTTTAAATAATTCAATGGCTAAGTTTTTTGATAGTATATTTGAGCAGCATAACGAGTTTATCAGAAAACAAAAGATGTTTTTTGTAGGGAGCGCCCCGCTTAGCCGTAATAGTCACGTTAACCTTTCGCCAAAAGGAATAGATAGCTTCAGGGTCTTAACAGATAATCAAGTGGCTTATATGGATATTGTAGGCAGTGGCAACGAACCATCAGCCCATCTGCTGGAAAATGGCAGAATAACCTTTATGTTTTGTGCTTTTGAAGGGCCTCCGAATATTTTGCGACTCTATGGTAATGGACGCACCGTATTACCCGGCGATGCGGAATGGGAACAATTAGCAGTGCATTTTGATCTGCAGCTTTCAACCAGGCAGATCATTGTAGCCGACATCCATAAAGTGCAAACTTCATGTGGGTTCAGCGTGCCATTATATGAATATATTGGCGAACGTGACCATGCTGATAAATGGGCGAACAGCAAGGGTGCGGATGGCCTGAAAGCCTACAAAAAGGAAAAGAACAGAGTAAGTATAGATGGTTTACCCACTGCATTACATTACAAGCTTTAGTTGTAGCTTTTAAAACGATCTTCTTATATTTCCATCATAAACCGTTTTCGCATGAAGTTTCGTCCACGCTCAATTATTACTTTTTTCTTTTGTTCGTTGTTGCTTTGTGGAAGGGCATCGGCACAATCAGCAACCGTCGACCAAAAACATTGGAATGCCTTCTGGATAGACGTGCCGGGTAAGACGCCGGACTACGAAATGTGCCTCTTCCGCAAAGACCTTACATTTACGGCAAAGCCGTCAACTTTCAATGTATATGTTTCAGGTGATAACCGGTATAAACTGTATGTTAACGGTAAATTGGTTTCAATTGGGCCGGCCAGGAGTGATTTCTATTATTGGAATTATGAAACAGTTGACCTTGCACCTTATCTGCAAGTGGGTAATAATGTGATCAGTGCGGTGGTAGCTAATGAAGGCTCGTGGAAACCGGCTTCACAAATGTCATACGGTACGGGTTTTATCTTACAGGGATCTTCCCCGGCAGAAGAAGTTGCCAATACTAACGAAACCTGGAAATGCCTGCATGACACGGCTTATCATCCACTACAGGTTGAATTAGTATACAGCTACTATGTGGCTGGCCCTGGTGAATTAGTGGATATGAATAGGCAGCCTAAAAATTGGCAGTTGAACGGATTTGACGACAGCGCCTGGCCCCAGGCTATACGCCTGTCGAACGGTTACCCGAAGGGACAGTTTACTTTTACCAATGGTTGGATGCTGGTGCCATCGCCTATACCGGCACGAGAAATGATAATGCAGCGGTTGAAAATGATGCGTAAGGCTGAAGGTGCGAAGCTGCCTGCCACATTTCCGGCGCAGGAAGGACCAGTAACAATACCGGCCAATACTAAAGCAACGATCCTGCTCGATCAAACTTATCTCACAAACGCTTATCCTACATTAGTTTTCAGCAAAGGAAAAGGCGCAGGCATATCCATGAGTTATGCTGAGGGACTGTATATCATCGAGCCCGGTAATAAGAACTGGCGGGCAGAGGAACGAAAGGGCAATCGCAATGAAATAAAAGGGAAACGTTTTGTGGGCAGAAAGGATAGTATTATCAGCGATGGCAGTGACAAGCAAACTTTTACCCCATTCAATTGGCGAACTTACCGGTACATGCAAATTATTGTACAAACTAAAGATGAGCCGCTGACCATAGATGATATTTACGGAACGGCAACAGGCTACCCATTTAAGTACAATGCCTGGTTCGAGTCGGATGATAAGCAACTGGATACCATTTTGCAGATCGGCTGGCATACTGCACGTTTATGTTCATGGGAGACCTATATGGATTGTCCCTATTATGAGCAACTGCAATATGTAGGTGATACCCGCATACAAGCCATGATATCCTATTATGACAGCGGTGATGACCGTTTAGCAAGAAACGCGATCACTTTGCTGGATCATTCACGCCTGGCTGAAGGGATCACACAAAGCCGTTATCCTACAGCAATTCCGCAGCAGATACCCACTTTTTCATTGTGGTGGATAGGCATGTTATATGATTATTACATGTATCGTAATGATAGCCACTTTGTAGCGGAGAAGCTTACTAGCGAACGTACAGTTCTGGATTTTTTTGGCAAGTACCAGCAGGCAGATGGTTCACTAAAAAATGCACCTTATTGGGAATTTACTGATTGGGCAAATGGTAAAGGCTGGGATGCCGGAACTGCGCCAATAGGGGCAAACGGTAACTCGTCTGTGTTGGATATGCAGTTGCTTTGGGCATACCAGATTGCTGCCGAACTGGAAAGTCAGCTGGGAAGTAAAGAGCTCGCAGCCAAATATGAACATCAGGCAGCTCAACTGAAACAAACCATCCGCAATAAATATTGGGTTGCTTCCAAAGGTGTTTATGCT
>JBQCEA010000578.1:0-2207 GCA_051960695.1 Mucilaginibacter sp.
GAGAACCGCGATGCCCATCGTATTGATGGCGTACATCGTCAGGGAACGTTCCCGTACCGAAAACTGCCGGTTCGTTCATATCATTCCAAACACCTGCAACGCCTAACTGCACCAATTCATCAAATAAGTTGCCCCACCATTCTCTTACTTCAGGATTAGTAAAATCAGGGAACTGGCAGCGACCCGGCCAAACGTGACCCTCCATAAAATAATCATCGCAGCGGCGGCAGAAATATCTATTCTCCTTACCTTCCTTAAATACGGAATAGTTATCATCCACACGGATTCCCGGATCAATGATCACTACCGTTTTAAAACCCTGTTCAGATAATTCCTTGATCATCTTTTTAGGATCAGGGAAATATTTGCGGTTCCAGGTAAAGCAACGGTAACCATCCATGTAATCGATATCCAGGTAGATACCATCACAAGGGATCTTCTTCTCACGGAAGTTTTTGGTTACTGATCTTACTTTCGATTCTGGATAGTAGCTCCAGCGGCACTGGTGATAACCTAATGCCCAAAGCGGGGGCATTGGGTGCGTACCGGTAATGGTATGATAGCGTTTTACCACGTCCATCATGTGCGGGCCGTGGATATAATAATATTGCAATTCGCCGCCTTCAGCCCAAAAACTTGTCTTGGTTGAATCCTCCGCGCCGAAATCAAACTCAGCCCTGAATGTATTATCGAAAAATATACCGTGTGCAATACCGTCCCTTAAGCTGATGTAAAAGGGGATGCTGCGGTATAACGGGTCCTGGTTCCAGGCGAATGAGTATGCGTCTGTATTCCAGTTCTTTAGTCTTTTGCCGCGAAGGTTAAGCTCGGTAGGTTTATCACCCATACCGAAGAAGCTTTCGCCATCATTACAGGTTTTGGTGCAATAAACATAATAGCCACCAAATTTCACATTCTCTTCCCAGTGCATTGGAACAGCATCAGAACTGGTTACATAATTCTGATTATCAGAAAATGAAATAAAGAAATCTTTCTTCTGGATGTGGCAGTTAACAATGTTGGTATATACTATGTATTCGTTCTCATGCTCATGCATCCCAAAAACAGATGCTTTCTTTTTCTCCAGCTTAGGAACAGCATAAGAAAACTCGTCCAGGAAAACGCCATGAGGCGCTAAACGTACCCTGATGATCTCGTCAGTAACAACGGTAACTTCTACCTTCGCATCACCGTCTGAGAAATAAAATTTATTATTGCTTTGCTCGGCGGAGATAGGTTTGCCGAGATATTTCTTTACTATCGGTTTTAATCCTATTGCGGGATTATTGACGTGGTGAAACTCTTCCTCCTCTAAATCAGCTAATTTGGCCGGAGATGCAGTTTCCGCATTAGTTATATTATTCTCTTCCATTCAAAAAATTATTCGTCTCTGCTACGTCTTTATACGCAATATAACAATTGGTGTTCAAAGTTTATACATTAAATTCTCAAAGAAATCATCTTTGATATAAAACTCAATTCCAATTCAAAAATGCCGGGCCTGTTAGGGTTTATCAATTATCTGTATCTTTTTCCCGTCATGTACAAAAAGTATGGATATGGCCGCTATAAACATCAGTACGCCAGCCATCACTAAACCATATATAGCCTGGCTGCCAAAAAAGTATTTTACAATCAGACTTCCTATTAAACTGTTAACTATTTGCGGGAAAGTGATAAAGAAATTAAACAAACCCATATAAAGTCCGATCTTTTTTGCCGGTATCGAACTGGATAGTATGGCATAAGGCATAGCTAATATACTTCCCCACGCCAAACCCACCCCTACCATCGATACTAATAACAGGTAGTGATTTTGTATAAAAAATATAGATATTAAGCCAATGCCCCCCATCACCAATGAAAACGAGTGTGTCCGTTTACGATTTATCTTCTTTACTATCTTCGGCAAGCATAATGCATATATAGCCGATACCGCATTGTAAACACCAAACATCACGCCAACCCAATCCCTCGCAGTAGAAAATGTTTGAGACGATGTATCCGACCCCGGTAAATGATAAACATGTTCGGCAATAGCTGAGGTTGTAAATACCCACATAGAAAACAGGGCAAACCACGAAAAAAACTGAACCACGCCCAGTTGTTTCATGGTCTTTGGCATATTCACCAGATCGTAAAAGAATTGAGATAACCCGCTTTTTTTCTTAGGTTCTGTATCAGGTGCATGAAATTTTGCATATTCT
>JBQCEA010000579.1:0-2880 GCA_051960695.1 Mucilaginibacter sp.
AAGATTCGACCATGATAATTACAGGCACTAAAATTCTTAATTAATCAATTATATATAATTATGAAAACCACCTTGCTTCGGCAGGTGGTTTTTTGGTTAATAGTGGCTTGCAACATTTAGTACTTCTATGGCTTCTTCTCTTAACCGTATGGTTGTGGCATTAGTTAGTTCTTTCATTTGCTTTATATTGGTAGCACTGGCTATAGGCGCTGTAATACCAGGATGGGTAATAAGCCATGCCAAAGCTATAGTTGCCGGAACGGTGTTATATTCTTTTGCCACTTCATCTAAAGCGTTTAATATTCTTAAACCACGCTCATTCAAAAACTGCTTAATGCCTTGCCCGCGCGGGCTTTTTGAAAGGTCAGCTTCCGAACGGTATTTCCCGCTGAGAAAGCCACTTGCCAAAGAATAATAAGTAATAACACCAATGTTATTGTCACGACAAACTGGTTCAAGATCGGTTTCATAGCCTTCCCGGTTGTATAAATTATATTCAGGCTGCAAAGTTTGATACGAGGTCAGTCCGTTCTTTTTACTTACATCCAACGCTTCGTTTAACCTTGCGCCGCTATAATTAGATGCACCAATAGCTCTTACTTTTCCTTCTTTTATCAGGTCGGTAAAAGTGCCGAGGGTTTCAGCTAATGGCGTTTCTTTATCATCATCGTGCGATTGATACAGATCGATATAATCGGTTTTGAGTCTTTTTAGCGAATCTTCAACAGCCTGAATGATATACTTTTTAGATAGACCTTTTTTATCAGGTCCCATCGGCTTACCAACCTTGGTGGCGATAACAATTTTGTCACGTTTACCCGATCTTTTTAGCCACTTCCCAATAATTGTTTCCGATTCGCCGCCTTTATGCCCCTCTATCCATTTAGAATACACATCAGCAGTATCAATAAAGTCGAAGCCGTTATCAACATATGCGTCTAGTAGTTCAAAGGATATTTTTTCATCTGCTGTCCATCCAAACACATTGCCGCCAAAGCAAAATGGAGCTACCTTGATCCCCGACTTGCCTAATTCGCGTTTTTCCATAAAAAATATTATTCCTGTTTTGTTTTTGATACCTGCTCGGCCAGTTCATCCACCCATCCTGAAAGGTAGGGCTCGGTACCGTCCAGCCTTTCCCAACGTCCTTTTTGATTTTTTCCGATAATAAGGTGCAATGTACCGTCAATAGATTGAAATTCATAAGCTTTGCCGTATTGAGCATAGGTGATTATTCTGACAATACCATCAATAGGACTGTCTGAACCGGTTAATACGGCCTCAAATTCTTCGTTCATAATGGTTAAGATTTATTTGTTACAACACGGTGTACCAGTTTATAGTTTTAATTTTTACCTACGGCTATATTCGGTACTTTTACGATGTGGAAAGCGTAACCCCTGATTCGCAGGTACTGATTGACATTGTTAAAACTAAAATGCCCTTTGGAAAATATAAGGGTACGTTAATATGCGACCTGCCTGTTTATTATCTTGAATGGCTGAAAAATAAAGGTTTCCCAGCTGGTAAAATGGGAATGATGTTATCAACAACTTATGAGATCAAGACAAATGGCTTAGCAAAAATACTGGCCTTGGTAAAAGCTTCGCAACAGGGCAAATGATGTGGTAATTACCCGTAAATGACAAACCCGAACAACCGGCTGTATTAATTTAGCGTAAGTCATTGAAATGAATTTTAACTAAATAAGATTTATGAAAAAGATATCAGGTTATATCGTCGCTTTAATATTATTCTGGGGATGCGCTAATGGCCAAAACAATGAGTTTGCAACAGTACCGAAACCTAAACCCGGCGAACAAGTAGCAACTTTCGGTGGAGGCTGTTTTTGGAGTATGAGTGAAGCCATGTCAGAATTGAAAGGGGTTGACAAAGTTGTTTCCGGCTATGCAGGCGGAACAAAGGCAAACCCAACCTATGAAGAAGTAGGAACACAGGAAACCGGTCATGCAGAGGTTGCACAAGTATATTACGATCCGAAAGTGATTAGCTATCAAACGCTGGCGCATGCTTTCTTTTTTGCACACAATCCAACAGAATTGAACCGCCAGGGCCCGGATGAAGGCACAGATTATCGTTCTATAGCATTTTACCGCACTCCTGAAGAAAAGGAGATTTTATTAGACGAGATCAAAAAGATAAATGCCAGCAAGCATTATAATGTGCCAATAGTTACCCAGGTAGTGCCATTTAAAGCTTTTTATCCCGCTGAAAAATATCACCAGGGGTATTACCGCCTGCATGCGGAAAGCCCATACATCATGTCGGTATCAGAACCCAAAGTAGAAAAGTTCCGAAATGCAATGAAAGCAGAATTAAAACCTGAATTTCAGAAATAAGGCTATAGATAATTGATCGACTGAGGCCCCTGGTTAAACAGCAAGTCGACAATACTTAAATTGGGTATAAAACCATGGCGCTCATCAAAAACCTGGTAGTAAGGCTTAGCCTGGAAATTAAAAGGTTTTTTAGGATGGATGCTTTCCCTGAAGTCCTTCATACCAGTAACATCAGCTTCATAGGTTTTGGTATGCTTTATGGCGGCCTTTATCTTCAAAAGACTAAGCAGGGTGAGCAGTAATTTCTCATTCAGATCGAAAAGCCAGGCTTCACGGTGCTCATAAAAGATGGCCAGCTCATCTTCGTAATATTCAAAATAGGCTGAACGGCGATAGCAACCCTGTAAACTCATCCAATGCAGGCGCGGCCAATTAAAGTCATAACTGATTTTTACATCCTTAACGGGTGTATGTTGTTTTGAACCTTTTATTACAGGAACAGTCAAAGTAAGTATACCGTCGGGCGAATAAATGTTAGCCCGGTTGCGATAAGTTTGCTTTGGAAAGTTCTCATGCCGTT
>JBQCEA010000580.1:0-2588 GCA_051960695.1 Mucilaginibacter sp.
GTATTCGCCGACAGGAAGCATTCGTATTTATTGTTTTTCAGCGCCTCATGGAAAATGTGCACCGCATAATCTGTTGTACCGCCTCCGGGGTTTGCCCGCCAGCCGATCAATCCAGGATAGCGTATGCTGCGCACATCCAGGCCGTATTTGTTAAAATAATATTCGCACCAACGCTCACCAGCCAGTTTGCTGAAACCGTAAACCGTATTAGGGTCCATCACACAATACTGCGGTGTGTTATGCTGTGGTGAATGCGGCCCAAAAACCGCTATAGAGCTTGGCCAAAACACTTTTTTTACCTTAAACTCAACTGCAAAGTCGAGCACGTGCAGCAGGCCCGTCATGTTCAGGTCCCAGGCCATTTTAGGTTTTTGTTCGCCTACAGCCGATAAGATAGCGGCCAGCAAATACACCTGCGTGGGCTTATGTTTATTGAAAACGTGGTGGAGATTATCGTGGTCGAGTACGTTAACGATCTCGAACGGGCCGGTATGCCGTATCGCGTAAGTCGGACTTTTAATGTCAGATGCGATGACGCTGTCGGCACCATAAATATTGCGTAAAGCGCTCACCAGTTCTGTCCCAATCTGGCCATTGGCGCCTATGACTAATATCTTGTCGGTCATGAAAGTTCAGTTGTGACAAAGGTAGATTTTTTTTGTCTGAACCCGACTGTTGCAATGAATGAATTTGAAGAATTTGAAAATTATCGGCGCGAATTTTGCAAATCATTAAATTATTGCCATTTATTATATCAATAAATTAAGATTCAGGCAATTCGAAACTCGAAACAGTCAATAAATGCCAAAAAAATCGCATCTTTGGGGTCAATTTAATTTTTAGTAGATAACAATTTTAAAAACAATGAAACCTCCAAAGGAAGCTTCATTGCCATTAAGAAACAAATTATTACAATGAAAATCGCAGTAGTAGGTGCCACAGGATTGGTGGGCACTAAAATGTTGCAGGTTCTTGAAGAACGCAACTTCCCGGTAACAGAATTGATCCCCGTAGCTTCAGAAAAGAGTGTTGGTAAAGAAGTAACATTCAAAGGCAAGAAGTATAAGGTGGTTTCTGTTGAGGATGCGATAAAACAGAAACCCGACCTGGCTTTATTTTCAGCCGGCGGGAGCACTTCATTGGCCCAGGCCCCACTTTTTGCCGAGGCTGGCACAACTGTAGTTGATAACTCATCGGCATGGCGTATGGACTCAACCAAAAAACTGGTTGTTCCGGAAGTAAACGCTAATGTATTAACTGCCGAAGATAAGATCATAGCAAATCCAAATTGCTCAACCATACAAATGGTGGTGGCCTTAAAGCCATTGCACGATAAATACAAGATCAAAAGGGTAGTGGTATCAACCTACCAGTCGGTAACTGGTACCGGTGTTAAAGCTGTTGATCAATTGTTCAACGAGCGTAAAGGTATTGAAGGGCCAAAAGCTTATCCATACCAGATAGACCTGAACGTATTACCTCATATTGATGTGTTCACCGAGAACGGTTACACCAAAGAGGAAATGAAAATGATCAAAGAAACTCAAAAGATAATGGGCGACGATAGCATTAAGGTTACGGCTACTACAGTTCGTATTCCGGTTATCGGTGGTCACTCAGAGTCAGTAAACATTGAGTTTGAAAAAGACTTTGACCTGGCTGAAGTAACAGAGCTCTTATCAAAGGCTCCGGGTGTTATTGTGGTTGACGACGTTGCTAACCTGAAATATCCAATGCCGCTTGAGGCTCACGAGAAAGACGAAGTATTTGTAGGCCGTATCCGTCGTGATGAAAGCCAGGCAAACACTTTGAACTGCTGGATTGTATCAGACAACCTGCGCAAAGGCGCTGCTACCAACGCAGTACAAATAGCCGAATACCTGGTTGCCAATCATTTGATCGGTCAGGGCGTAGAGGCGTAATTTAGAGATTAGAGACTGGAGATCAGAGATTAGTTCTGATCTTTCGCAATAAAGGGATAGGGATAGTCTGGTGATTATCCCTATTTTTATTTTATGAAATACCTAAGCCTTTGTTTTATACTTTTTCTCTGCCTGACTTCTTCAAACCTTTCCGCTCAAACGCCTAAGCAAATTGAGGCCGATTTGTTGAAATCTTTTAAAAGGATCGGTTACTGGTATCTGAAAACGAATGATACTACTGATGCTGCACTTGCCGCTAATGACTCTTTGGAGAATGCTAATGATGTTTTTGCCAAAAAGCTAAAGCATTACACCGAAAAGTTTCCATCAACAATAACTTATCCGTTCGCTTCACTTCAAAAAGAAAGTCTTGACATCTCAACATCTTCCGATGGACTATTCAGAATATATTCCTGGGATACCTGGACCGGCGGGACAATGTTAGCATTTGAAAACGCGTTTCAATATAAATCAGACAATAAGGTTATAAGCATTATTGATACCGCCAAGCATGAAGATGATTATGTCTATTCATATAAAAAAATCTACACCCTTAAAGTAAATAATAAGTCTTACTATCTTGTGACGTATATAGGTGCTTATTCAAATCAAGCAGCGGGTTGTGGAATAAAAGTTTTTGATATTGAAAATTGGAAATTGGATAAC